>WGLQ01000007.1:300000-482445 GCA_016125495.1 Hyphomicrobiales bacterium
CGAGATGCAGGTAACGAGACGGAGCGCCCTAAAGCTCGGAGCCGGCGCAGCTGCCCTGACGCTGATCGGCCTGCCGGGCTTCGAGGCGCTCGCCGATCAGGCGGAGGTCGACAAGCTGATCGCCGAATTCACTGGCGGCAAGAAGCCCGAATCCGGTCGCATCGCGCTGACCGCGCCCGAGATCGCCGAGAACGGTAATTCCGTTCCGGTCGCCATCGCCGTCGAGAGCCCGATGACGGCTGAATCCCATGTCGCCGCAGTCATGCTGCTCGCCGCCGGAAACCCGCGTCCGGGCGTCGCGACCTTCCATTTCTCTCCGGCAAGCGGCCAGGCCAGCGCCACGACGCGCATTCGCCTTGCAAGGACGCAAGACGTCGTCGCCATCGCAAGAATGAACGACGGCTCGGTCTTCATCGACACCAAGAATGTGAAAGTGACCATCGGCGGCTGCGGCGGCTGATCGGCGAAGGAGGAATTCGAAATGGCAGCCAAGCCACGTGTCAAGGTGCCCAAGACCGCAGCGGCGGGCGAGGTCATCACCATCAAGACCCTGATTTCCCATCCCATGGAGTCGGGACAGCGCAAGGACGGCGCCGGGAACACCATCCCCCGCCAGATCATCAACAAGTTCTCTTGCGAGTTCAACGGCCAGCTCATCTTCTCCTGCGACATCGAGCCGGCCGTTTCAGCGAACCCCTATCTCGAGTTCACCGCAAAGGTGACCGAGAGCGGAACATTCAAGTTCACGTGGGTCGACGACGATTCGACCGTGACCACGTCCGAGCATGCGATCGAGGTCAAGTAACAGGGAGCTGAACCGCGACCGCCGAGCGCCATGCGGCCGAGCAGCGGCAACGAGAAGACAACGAAAGTCCTGGGAGGATGGGAATGGGACGTTCAACGTGGGGAATCCGCCTCGCCACCGCGGCGATCGCGATGACGTGTTGGCTCGCTCCGGCGATCGCCGATGAACTCGAGACCTACAAGAGGATGCTGGCCGATCCTTTCGCCAACCCCGGCTGGCTCTACGCCGACGAGGGCGAGGCACTCTGGAATACGCCGGCGGGGCCCAAGAATGCTTCGCTCGAGCAATGTGATCTCGGCCTCGGGGCCGGCGTCGTTGAAGGCGCCTATGCGCAGCTCCCGCGCTATTTCGCCGACGCCGATCGGGTGATGGACGCCGACACCCGCATCGCCTGGTGCCGCGAGACCCTGCAGGGCATTCCCTTTGCGGACACGGCCAAGACCGCCTTCTCCAAGCGCGGCAAAAAATCCGAGATGGAGCAACTGACCGTCTACGTGGCTTCCAAGTCCGAAGGCGTCGAGATCGCAACGCCGATGTCGCACCCGAAGGAACTCGAGGCCTACGCGATCGGTGAAGCGTTGTTCTACCGGCGGTCGTCCATGCTGGATTATTCCTGCGCGACCTGCCACGGGAACACCGGCGCGCGCATCCGCCTTCAAGAGCTCTCGAATCTGACCGAATCCGCCGAAGCAGGCCCCGTCATGGCCTCCTGGCCGACCTACCGCGTCAGCCACGAGAGCGTGCGCACGATGCAGCACAGAATGTGGGACTGTCAGTGGCAGATGCGCATGCCCGACATCGCCTTCGGTTCGGACGCCACGATCGCGCTCGTCACTTACCTTTCGCGGAACGCCTCCGGCACGGCAATGGCGTCTCCCGGGTTGAAGCGTTGAGCACGGGGAGAGCGCACATGAGGAACATCGTCAGAATCGCTGCCGTCATCGGCCTCGTTGCCGCCGCCGGCACGTCCGCACTGTCGCAGGACGTCGATCAGGCAAAGATCGATGCCATCGTCGCGGCCGCCTTCCCGAACCTGCCGCCGGAGTTGCAGAAGCGGGTGGACCAGGACCAGACGCAGGCCGAGTGCTCGAAATACCGCGACAATCCACCCGCCGACGTCGCCGACGCAATCGTCGCCAGGGAAATGGCGAGCATCGTCTACCCGGCGGACGGAAATCTGATGGGCGACTGGCAGGTTGCCTTGAAGGAGGCCAACAACGGCTACGGCTGGCGCATGCGCGACAAGGCCGAGCGCGTCGTCGGCGGCAACTGCTATGCCTGCCACCAGCTGGCGCCCGACGAAGTCGCCTACGGCAACCTCGGTCCGAGTCTGACCGGCTACGGCAAGGACCGCACCATCGACGCCGAGATCATCAAGGCGACCTACGACAAGATTTACAATCCCCAGGCGGTTCTCGCCTGCTCCCAGATGCCACGCCTCGGTCACAACGGCTACCTGACGCCGGAGCAGATCCGCGACTATGTCGCCATGCTCCTGCATCCGGACAGCCCGGTGAACAAGTAGGGCATCCGGCGCAACCGGGCACACGAAGCGCGCGAGACGGCGAGCCGGAGCGGCGGCGCGCGGACACTGATCCGCCATGCCGACCGCCTGGGTCGCCGGCCGCTCGGCCGGCCCAGCCGAGGTGCCGGAACAGCATCGAGAATTGGATCAGCAGCCCATGGCCACCCACTTCACCCGTCGCGAATTCGTTGCCGCCGGCCTCGCGCTCTCCGCCGCCATGGGCGCCAGCGGCAATATATCACGGCTCGCCGCCCAGCAGGCGCTCACCGAGGATCAGTTGCTCGGCGCGGAGGATTTCGGCAACGTCACGCTGCTCCACATCACCGACGTGCACGCCCAGCTGAAGCCGATTTTCTTTCGCGAGCCCTCGATCAATCTCGGGGTCGGCGAAGCCGCCGGCCTTCCACCACACATCACCGGCGCCGACTTCCTGAAGCTCTACGGCATCGCCCCCGGCAGCCGGGAGGCCTATGCCCTCACCTCCGAGGACTTCGAGGCACTCGCCGCAAGCTACGGGCGTATGGGCGGCCTCGACCTCATCGCCAGGGTCGTCCGGCGCATCCGCGCCGAGCGTCCGGATCGCGTCGTCCTCCTCGACGGTGGCGACACCTGGCAGGGCAGCTACACGGCCATGAAGTCCGCCGGAGCCGACATGGTCGAGGCCTTCGAGCTTCTCGCGCCCGACGCGATGACCGGTCACTGGGAATTCACCCTCGGCGCCGAGCGCGTCCAGGAGATCATCGAGGGACTTTCTTTCCCCTTCCTCGGCAGCAACATCTTCGACAGCGAGTGGGAGGAGCCCGCCTTCGAGGCGACGCGCATGATCGAGCGCGGAGGCGCCAAGATCGCCGTCATCGGCCAGGCGTTTCCCTATACGCCGATCGCCAACCCGCGCTGGATGTTCCCGAAATGGTCGTTCGGCATCCGCGAGGAGCAGATTGCCAAGCATGTCGAGATCGCGCGCTCGGATGGCGCCGAGGTGGTGGTCCTCCTTTCCCACAACGGCTTCGACGTCGACCGCAAGCTCGCCGCCCGCGTCCCGGGCATCGATGTCATCCTCACCGGCCACACCCACGACGCCCTGCCCGAACCCGTTCTGGTCGGCAAGACCCTTGTCATCGCGAGCGGCTCCAACGGAAAATTCCTCTCTCGCCTCGACCTCGACATCGCGGATGGGGCGCTGCGCGGCTACCGCTATCGCCTCATTCCGATCTTCTCCGACATCATCGCACCCGATCCGGAGATGGCCGCGCTGATTGATCGCGTGCGCGCACCGCACGAGGCGTTCCTCGGTGAAAAACTCGCCGACACCGAATCCCTCCTCTATCGCCGCGGCAACTTCAACGGCACCTTCGACGATCTCATCTGCCAAGCGCTGCTCGCCGAGCGCGATGCCCAGATCGCCCTTTCCCCGGGCTTTCGCTGGGGCACGTCACTTCCGGCTGGCCAGCCGATCACGCGCGAGGACGTCTTCAACGCGTGCGCGATGAGCTATCCGAGCGTCTATCGTCTCACGTTCACCGGCCAGCAGCTCAAGGACATCATCGAGGACGTGGCCGACAACCTTTTCAACCCCGACCCATACTATCAGCAGGGCGGCGACATGGTCCGCATCGGCGGCATGGGCTACCGGATCGACGTCGGGGCCGAGATCGGCTCGCGCATTTCCGAGATGACGCTGTTGTCGACCGGCGCTGCGATCGAACCATTGGGCGAGTACGTCGTCGCGGGTTGGGCCTCGGTGAACGAAGGGGTGGAGGGACCGCCCGTCTGGGAACTCGTCGAGAAACATCTCGCCAAGAACCCGGTCGTGCGCCTCCCCGAGAACACCTCCGTTCGATTGGCACCCTGAAACGGGCGGACCACATGGATCGGGTCCCACGAGGAGACCGGTCCACAAAGCACGATGAATAGCGGGTGCGCGGCGCGGCATTCCACTCCACGCCCGTTCCCCACGGTGAGACCAGAGCCGGGAGACTTCGATGAGCAAAGGTCATGATGACGCGGCCACGGGCCGTCACACCACCCGCCGACAGGTGCTGAAGGCGGGCCTCGGCGCGGGTGCGGCGCTCGGCGTCGCGGCTGCCGCAGGCCATGCCGGGGCCGCGCAAGGCGATCCCGCCATTCTCGAGCTGCCGAGCTGGAGCACGGCCCTTGGCGATGGCGTTGCCGCCGCGCCTTACGGCAAGCCCTCCGAGCACGAGAGCCATGTCGTGCGCCGCGACGTCGAATGGCTGACGGCTTCGCGCGAGAGTTCCGTGAATTTCACCCCCCTCCACGAGTTGGACGGCATCATCACCCCGAACGGCCTCTGCTTCGAGCGCCACCACTCGGGCGTCGCCGCGGTCGATCCGGCCAACTACCGCTTGATGATCAATGGCCTGGTCGACCGGCCCCTGGTCTTCACCATGGCGGACTTGAAACGCTTCCCGCGCGAGAACCACGTATACTTCCTCGAGTGCGCCGCCAATTCGGGAATGGAATGGCGCGGCGCTCAGCTCAACGGCTGCCAGTTCACGCACGGCATGGTGCACTGTGTCATGTACACCGGCGTGCGCCTCGCCCACGTCCTCGAGGAGGCCGGCCTCAAGACCAATGCGAAATGGATCATGCCGGAAGGCGCCGACGCCGCCGCCATGAACCGTTCCATCCCGATGGAAAAGGCGCTCGGCGATTGTCTCCTCGCCTTCAAGATGAACGGCGAGGCGTTGCGGCCAGAGCAGGGTTATCCGCTCCGCCTCGTCGTGCCGGGCTGGGAAGGGAACATGTGGGTGAAGTGGATCCGCCGCATCGAAGTCGGTGACGAGCCGTGGCACGCGCGCGAGGAGACCTCGAAGTACACCGACCTCCTCGCCGACGGGCGCTCGCGCCGCTTCACATGGGTAATGGACTGCAAATCCGTCATTACCAGCCCGTCACCTCAGGCACCGATCACCCACGGCCGCGGCCGCACCGTCGTCACCGGGCTCGCCTGGTCCGGACACGGAAAGATAAAGAGGGTGGACGTCTCCCTCGATGGCGGCCGGAACTGGCGCACCGCTCGGCTCGACGGTCCGAGCCTCGACCGGGCGCTGCACCGCTTCTACCTCGATTTCGACTGGGACGGCTCCCCACTCTACCTCCAGTCCCGCGCGATCGACGAGACGGGCTACGTGCAGCCGACCAAGGAGGAGTTGCGCGCCGTGCGTGGCGTCAACTCGATCTACCACAACAACGGCATTCAGACCTGGGCCGTGAAATCCGACGGGAGCGTGGAAAATGTCGAGATCTCCTGAACGCGTCCGGCGGCTCCGGCTGGCGCTGTGCGCTGCAACGTTCGCCCTGTCCCTGGGCCTCGGTTCGAGCCTGCCATCCGTCGCTGTTGCCGGTGATGCGGCGAAGGGCGCCACGGTCTTCAAGAAATGCTCCGCCTGCCACATGGTCGGCGAAGGAGCAAAGAACCGGGTCGGTCCGCACCTCAATGACATCTTCGGGCGCACCAGCGGTTCGCTCGAAGGCTTCAAGTTCTCGAACGCGATGAAGGAAGCCGGTGCAGGCGGCCTCGTCTGGACCACGGAAACACTCTCGGGCTACCTTGCGGATCCGCGCGGCTACATGAAGGGCAATCGCATGTCCTTCGTCGGCCTGAAGAAACCGGAAGAACTCGCCGACGTCATCGCCTATCTCGCGACATTCTCTCCCGGCTCGGCAGCGGCACCCGCCCAACAGGATGCGCCGGCCCCGGCCTCGGGCGGATCCACCGGTTCTTCGTCCAACGGAACCGGAGCCAGCACCACCACTGCGACCGCTGCGGTCGAGACGCCGCCGGCGAGCGCTCCGACGGATTCCGCGCCCGCCATGCCCCTGAGTACCGGCCCGATGCGGCTCGGGCGACTCGCGACACCTGCCGAGATCGCCGCATGGGACATCGACGTGCGCCCGGATGGCGCGGGACTGCCCGAGGGACGCGGTACGGTGGCCGACGGCGAAGTGATCTTCGCCGAGCGTTGCGCCGTCTGCCACGGCGACTTCGGCGAAGGCGTCGACCGCTGGCCCGTCCTCGCCGGCGGCCAGGACACCCTCAAATCCGAGCGACCCGAAAAGACGGTCGGCTCGTTCTGGCCATATCTCTCGACGGTTTGGGATTATATTCACCGTTCGATGCCGTTCGGGGACGCCCAATCCCTGACCGACGACGAGGTCTACGCGGTCACCGCCTACCTGCTCTACATGAACGACGTCGTCACGGACGAGAACTTCGAGCTCAATCACGAGAATTTCGCTACCGTTCGCCTCCCCAACGAAGCCAGCTTCTACATGGACGACCGCGATTCGGAGCCATTCGCCAAACCGCGCGATCCCTGCATGGAGAATTGCCGTCCGGGCACGGCGGAGGTCATCGGGCGGGCCCGGGTTCTCGACGTCACGCCCGATGACGACGGAGCGGGACAGGGCGCAATCGAATGACGCGACGATTTGCCCTCTCCTTGTCGGCGATCGCTTTTCTCGCACTGAGCCACATCGCGGCCTCGTGCCCGAGCGCAATGGCTTCCGAGGAGAGCGATCTCGTGCGCCGGGGTGGAGAGGTTTTTCGCCGCTGCACGGCCTGCCATCAGATCGGCGACGGCGCGACGAACCGCATCGGACCGCACCTCAATGAGATTTTCGGACGCACCGCCGGAACTCTCGATTGGCCGCGCTATTCGAGCGCGCTGCGCGAGCAGGGCAATTTCGGTCTCGTCTGGAACCGCGAGACCCTCGAGGCCCTCATAGCCGATCCGGACGCTTTCATCCCCGGTGTGCGCATGAGTTTTCGCGGCATCACGGATCCAGCCGACCGCCAGGCGGTCATCGCCTACCTCCAGGCCTTTTCGCCCGGCCCCAGCAACATTCCAGAGACACCGCCGCAGCCTGGCCAGGCGGCCGTGCGTGATCCCGATCTCCCCGCCGAATTCATCGGCCTCGTCGGTGATGCCGAGTTCGGGGAATACCTCTCGAGCGAATGCCTCACGTGTCACCAGGCCTCCGGTGCCGACAAGGGAATTCCCTCCATTGTCGGCTGGCCGGTCGCGGACTTCGCGCGCGCCCTCTATGCCTATCGAACGAACCAGCGCGAGCATCCCGTCATGCAGATGATCGCCGGACGGTTGAGCCCGGAAGAAATCGCCGCGCTCGCCGCCTACTTTGAAAAGGGCAAACCGTAGGCCGGCCTTCGGTGCCCAGTTGGGAGGACTGACATGCGATTGACCAGACGCAGCCTGCTGGCCTCGGCCAGCGCAGCTGCCGCAACCCTGGCACTGCCGTCCATCGTTCGCGGCGCCAATCCGCGCGTCGTCGTCATCGGCGGCGGCGCGGGCGGGGCAACGGCCGCACGCTATCTCGCCAAGGACTCCAAAGGCGCCCTCGATGTCACGCTGGTGACGCCCGAACCGCAGTTCACCACGTGCTTCTTCTCCAACCTCTATCTCGGGGGCTACCGCACGTTCGAATCGATCACACACGACTACAAGACGCTCGAGGGCACCTTCGGCATCAAGGTCGTGCACGCCATGGCGAGCGCCATCGACCGCGACGCCCGCACGGTCGCACTCTCCGACGGCTCGAGCCTCGGCTACGACCGGCTCGTGGTCTCTCCCGGCATCGACCTCAAGTGGGAGAGCGTTCCGGGCTATTCCGAAGCCGCCAGCGAGATCATGCCGCACGCCTGGAAGGCAGGTCCGCAGACCCAGCTCCTCAAGGCCAAGCTCGACGCCCTGGCGGACGGCGAGAACATCGTCATGGTGGCGCCGCCGAACCCCTACCGCTGCCCGCCCGGACCCTACGAGCGCGTTTCGATGATGGCCCACGTTCTGAAGGCGAGCGGGCGCACGCGCTCCAAGGTGATCGTCCTCGACCCGAAGGAGAAGTACTCGAAGCAAGGCCTCTTTGCCGAGGGGTGGGAGAAGCACTATCCGGGCATGGTCGAGTGGATCCCCGCGTCCATCCACGGCGGCATCGAGAGCGTCGACCCGGCCGCTGGTACCGTCACCACCTCGCTCGACACATTCAAGGCCGGGCTCGGCAACATCATCCCGGCTCAGTCGGCGGGCAGCATCGCGCTTTCGGCGGGCCTTGCCGACGACAGCGGCTTCTGCCCGATCGTACCGGCCTCCATGCAGAGCCGCATGGATGAGAACATCTACGTCATCGGCGACGCCTGCATCGCCGGCGACATGCCGAAGTCGGGCTATTCCGCCAACAGCCAGGCCAAGGTGGCGGCCATGGCGATCCGTGGTGCGCTGACCGGCAGCCGTGTCTTTCCGGCGAAGTACTCCAACACCTGCTGGAGCCTCATCGAGACGGAGGACGGCATCAAGGTTGGTGCGAGCTATGAGCCGACGGACGAAAAGATCGCCTCGTCCTCGAGCTTCATTTCCAAGACGGGCGAGGACGCGGCCCTGCGCAAGGCGACTTTCGAGGAAAGCCTCGGCTGGTACGCCGGCATCACGGCCGACATGTTCGGCGCATGACGCCATGACCGGGGGCGCGCATGGCCGCGTCCCCCGATGATGGACCCCGGCGGGATCGTGTCCGCCGGGGCTTTTTCGTGCCGCCTTCTCCGAGGGCCGGGCAACCCGTTTTCAGGCCGCCTCGCGGCGCAGCGGTTGCGCCATGCAGTGCACGCCGCCCCCCGCCCACGTGAACATGGTCATTTCCGGATCGTAGACGGAGAACCCCGCTGCCCGGAGCTTCTTGTTGAGATCCTTGGCGCCGGCCGTCGAGAGGATGCGGTCGCGCCCGAGCGCCACGACATTGCAGCCGAGGGCCATCGTTTCCTTGAAGCTCACCGGGATGATCTCGATCTTCTTGGCCTTGAGCCAGTCGATGATATCATCCTCCGTCGTGTCGAGGCACACCGCCGCGCAGCGCTCGTTCAGCATGCACACCATGAGATCGATGTGCACGTAGAACTGATCGATCGGCGCCCACTTGATCTCCCAGCCTTCCGCCTCGAACCAGCCCGCGATCTGTTGGGCCGCCACCAGTTCGCTGCGATGATCCGTATAGCCGAGCAGCACACAGTCCTCGGCGATGGGATTGAAGTCCCCGCCTTCGAAGTTGCCGGAGGAGACGAGATCATAGATCGGAATGCCGGCTTCCATATAGAAGCGCATGCAGGCCGCGTACTCCCCGCGCCGCCGTGGATTCGCCATCTGGCAGATGACGGCGCCGTAGGGCGTCATGAACGAGCTGTCGCGGGCATAGACCTGGTACGGGTTGTATTCGTCGAGCGGCAGGAAGTGCGTCTTGACGCCCGCCTCCCCATAGGCCTCGACCATCTCGCGGTGCTGGCGCATCGCGAGTTGCTTGTCGAAGACGAGCCCCTTGCGCATGGTATCGCGCACCAGCGACGACCAGGCGGCATTCTCCTCCCCCATCCAGCGAAAGCCTTCCGCCGGGCCGAGCAGCACGTCGGTGAGCACGCCTGCCTCCGACTTGATGCCCCAGTTTTCCATTCGCGGCGTTCCGCCGCCCTCGTGCCGAGCCCGGAGCGGTACGGTGCCTGCCTTGCCATTCACCTGCTTGGTCTTGCGTGTCGCCAAAAGAACCTCCCTCTCACTCCGGTCCGCAGCTGCCCTCGTCGGTCGTGCCGAACGGCAGCGGCCCGCTCCATCGGGCGACGGACCATCGATCCACGGTCCATCTTTGGGCCAGGCCCGTCCGGCAGGCAACAGCGACCTGCAAGGGGACGTGCGTTCGGGTCGAGGAAGGTGGGGCAGGCGCGCTGGCAGGCATCGCAGTGCCCGAGAACCGAAAGCCCGCCACGGCGCGCCGGGCGGGCTTTCAAGTGAGTACTTCCGGGTTCACGAGAGTGCGGCGCGGTGTAGGGCGGCGCTCGTCATCCCGACCGTCAGGCCTTCAACGCGCGCTTCAGCCGCTCGATGGCATCCCTTTCGGCGAGCCCGATCTCGCCCTCCGCACCGGCCACGCTTTCGACCATGGCAACGATGTCGGCGAGCTGCTCACGTGTGCATGCCTCGCGCAGCTTCGGCGCGATCCGGCGCACGACCTCGGAGGCATCGATATGCTCGCCGGCCATCCAGCGCGCATGCGCGATCATCTCCTCGGACTTGCCTGCGGGGATCTCCATCACGCCCGTCAGGGCCGTGGTCATCGCCTCGTGTTCACGCCCCGTCATCGGTCCATCGGACTGGGCGAGCGCCACCATGAGCGCGGCGGCACCCTCGCGGGGGTCTTCCATCAGGCTGAGACGATCGGCGGCAAACTTCTTTTGCCAGCGCCAGCGCCGGAACATCCCGCGCGCGTCATCGGCCACGCCGATCACCTCGCGCGAAGCACGCGCGGCAACCTCGAGCCGCCAAAGCAGGCCGATGACCACACCAGCCGCCGCCAGCAATCCCATGATGATCGACATCTCGCTTCTCCCCTCCGGGTCGTTGCCCTGCTCGCCCCTCGGATTCCATCGCCGGAGATTAGCAGGACAAAATGACTTCGATCTGAACAGTGGAACGCTCAGAGGAAAGCCGGTGGAAGACCGTCGTCGAAGCGGGGCAAAGCATAGGCTTTCGCTGCGCCGCCACCCGCCGACGAAGCAAAGAGGGGCCCGGCGTTGCCGCCGGACCCCATTGTCGCACCAAAGATGGTGGGCGATTTCGCCTAGCCGTGCGCCAGCACCGCCAGCAGCAGCAACGCCACGATGTTGGTGATCTTGATCATCGGGTTCACGGCCGGGCCGGCGGTGTCCTTGTAGGGGTCACCCACCGTATCACCCGTCACGGCCGCCTTGTGGGCCTCCGAGCCCTTGCCGCCGTAGTTGCCGTCCTCGATGTACTTCTTGGCGTTGTCCCAGGCCCCGCCCCCCGCCGTCATCGAGACGGCAACGAACATGCCCGTGACGATCACGCCGAGCAGCATGGCGCCAAGCGCGGCAAAGCCGTTCTCCGTGCCGGCGATCGCGGTGACCGCATAAAAGCACACGATCGGGGAAAGCACCGGCAAGAGCGACGGCACGATCATCTCCTTGATCGCCGCCTTGGTCAGCATGTCGACGGCCGCGCCGTAGTCCGGACGCTCGGTGCCCGCCATGATGCCGGGCTTTTCCCGGAACTGACGGCGCACCTCCTCGACCACCGCCGAACCCGCGCGCCCGACCGCGGTCATGGCAATGCCGCCGAAGAGATAAGGCAGCAGGCCGCCGAACAGCAGGCCGACGACGACGTAGGGGTTGGAGAGGGCGAAGTCGATTTGCAGGTTGTGGAAGGTGGTGCCTGGCTGAGCCTGCGAGATGAAGAACTTGAGGTCCTCCGAGTAGGCCGCGAACAGCACCAGCGCACCGAGGCCGGCCGAGCCGATGGCATAGCCCTTGGTGACCGCCTTCGTGGTATTGCCGACCGCATCGAGCGCGTCGGTCGTCTTGCGAACGTCGGCCGGCAGATCGCTCATCTCGGCGATGCCGCCTGCGTTGTCCGTCACCGGACCGAAGGCGTCGAGGGCGACGACGAAGCCGGCCAGCGCCAGCATGGTCGAAACCGCGATCGCGATGCCGAAGAGGCCAGCGAGCTGGAAGGTGACGATGATGCCGGCGATGATGACGAGGGCCGGCAACGCCGTCGCCTCGAGCGAGATCGCGAGGCCCTGGATCACGTTCGTGCCGTGACCGGTCTGCGAGGAACGTGCAATCGACTTGACCGGTCGATAGCCCGTGCCGGTGTAATACTCCGTGATCATGATGATGAGGGTCGTGACCACGAGGCCGACGACACCGCACCAGAAGAGGTCCTGGCCGGTGAACGTCGCACCCGTCCGCCCGGTCATCACCGTGTCCATGCCGATGAGCCGGTCGGTGAGTGGCCAGAGCGCGGCGAGCGAGAGGACGCCCGTGGCGATGAAGCCCTGATAGAGGGCACCCATGATCGAGTTGTTGGAGCCGAGACGCACGAAGAACGTGCCGACGATCGAGGTCGCAACGCAGACCGCGCCGATCGCGAGCGGATAGAGCATCAGGTTCTCGACGATGCCTTGGCCCGAGAAGTAGATCGAGGCCAGCACCATGGTGGCGACAACGGTCACGGCGTAGGTCTCGAAGAGGTCGGCCGCCATGCCGGCGCAGTCACCGACGTTGTCGCCGACGTTGTCCGCGATGGTTGCCGGGTTGCGCGGATCGTCCTCGGGAATGCCCGCCTCGACCTTGCCGACGAGGTCACCACCGACGTCCGCACCCTTGGTGAAGATGCCGCCGCCGAGGCGCGCGAAGATCGAGATCAGCGAAGCGCCGAAGCCGAGCGCGACGAGCGCGTCGATCACCGTGCGATCGGTCGGCGCGAGCCCGAGGCCGCGCGTCAGGATCCCGAAGTAGACCGCAACGCCGAGCAGCGCGAGGCCGGCAACGAGCAGCCCCGTCACCGCACCCGACTTGAACGCGATGCCGAGCCCTTCGGCGAGGCTCTGGCTCGAGGCCTGCGCCGTGCGCACATTGGCGCGCACCGACACCAGCATACCGATGAAGCCGGCAAGCCCCGAAAGCACCGCGCCCACCAGGAAGCCGACGGCCACCAGAATGCCGAGCAGGTAGGCGACCAGCACGAAGATCACGACGCCGACGATGGCGATCGTGGTGTACTGCCGCGTCAGGTAGGCCTGTGCCCCCTCCTGAATAGCCGCGGCGATCTCCTGCATGCGTGCGTTGCCGGCATCGGCCGCCATGACCGAGCGCACGGCCCAGATGCCGTAGACGATGGAGAGTGCCCCACCGCCGATGATCGCCCAGAGTACCGTATTGAGGTCCATGGTCGAACGTTCCTCTCGTTGTTCCGCTGAGCGCTCGGAGCACGAAAGGACCCCGCCGGACGATGCCGACCCCCCGTAGCCCCCTGCCCAAGCCGTGGAAAAGCGCGCGGACCATGCCGCAATTGCCAAACCGTGGCAATAAGGAGGCAGCGTTTCTTTGGTTCAATCACCAGCTTGCGGTGGCCATGGTTGACCGCCGGGCCCCATTGCGGCGCCGGCGTTCCGCGACACCGCCGGTCAGCTTGCGGTGACCGCATCCTTGCGGACCGCTTGGCGCATCAGCAGGACGACGAGCACGATCGCCGCCCCGGTGACCGGGATGAGGACATGGTGGATGCCGTCCCAACCGAGCGTCGCATGCAGGTTGCCCGAAAGGAACGAGGCCAGGGCGACACAGCCGAACACTGTCGCATCGTTCAGCCCCTGCACCTTGCCCCGCTCGGCGGGCGTATGGCACTCGGCGACGATTGTCGTGGCCCCGATGTAGCCGAAGTTCCAGCCGAGCCCGAGCAGGACGAGCGCGATCTTGAAGTTGGCGAGATCGATGCCGGCGAGCGCGACCCCGGCACAGGCCAGCAGCATCACCAGGCCGATCAACACGATTCGTTCGCGCCCGATCCAGGCAATGAGATTGCCCGTGAAAAAGCTCGGCCCGTACATGGCGAGCACATGCCAGCGGATGGTGTCGGCCGCCTCGAGATCGGAATAGCTGCAGGCGACCATGGCGAGCGGCGTCGCGGTCATCACCAGCGACATCATGGCATAGGCGATCGCCCCCGAGGCGATGGCCGCGAGCAGGCGCGGCTGGGCGAGGATCACCGAGAGCGGACGCGGCCCGACGCCGCCCTCCGCCACGGAGGCTGGCCGCGGAATGCGCACGAACGCGAGGATGATCACCCCGACCGCCAGCACCAGCGCGTTGCCGAGGAAGATGCCGGCATGGAAAGCGGGCGCCAGCCACTCCTTGGTCACCCCGATGATCTCGGGCGTCAGTAGCGCCGCCAGCACGCCGCCCGCCAGCACCCAGGAGATCGCCTTCGGCCGGAACGACGGCGGCACGTTGTCTGCGGCCGCGAACCGGAAATAGGTCGCCGTCCCCTGCGCGATGCCGGCCAGACCCGTACCGAGGCACAACAGGAAGAAGCTGCCATCCAACACGCCCTTGGCCGCGACCAACCCGCCGATCGCCCCGATCCCGACACCGAGCATGAAGATCGGCCGCCGGCCGAAGCGCTGCATGAGGAGCGAGGCCGGTGCCGATGCGAGGAAGCTGCCGACGACCGCGAACGTCACCGGAAGGGTTGCATAGATCGGGTTGTCCGCGAGCACGTTGCCCGCAAGCCCGCCGATCATGACGACCGTCATCACGGAGATGCCGACGCAGGCCTGCGCCAGGGCGAGCAACACGGCGTTGCGCCGGGCCAACCAGTCGTGACCCGCGGCCGTCGCGGTCTCCGCCGTCATCTTCTGCATCGCGTCGCAATGGACCCGAGAGCCGCTTCCTGTCAACGGCGCCGCGGCCACGGGCTCCAGGGTGTGACACATGGCCATCTCCGCGACCTGCAATCGGTGATTGATAGCGGCCGCATGGCGCCCTTTCATTGATCGACATCAACCGTCGATACCGGCATCGATCGTTCAGAAATGGTCCCAGCCTGTGCGCTCGGGAAGGGCGATCACGGCGCCGTCGGCATCGAGGAGCCTCAGTCCCGCCTCCGGCTCCGTTATCCGCCCGATCTCGTCACTGGCGGAAAATCCCAGCGGATTGGCTTGCCGGTGTGCCAGGAATGCCGCCATCCGCTCCTCGGGCACGGTACAGAGGGGGGTATAGTCATCACCGCCGGTCAGGACGTCCATGAGCGGCACGTGCCCCTGTTCGACCAACCGCGCGACAACCGGATGGAGCCGGACACGCGAGGCGTCGATTTCCGCACCGACCCCCGAAGCGCGGCAGAGCCGGCCGAGGTCACGCACGAATCCATCGGAAAGATCGAGCGACGCGCTCGCGAACTCACGGATCGCGGCAGCGAGGATGTCCGGAAAGACGACCGGTGGCGCCATGTAGAGGCGAACGAGTTCCCTCAGTTCGCCCGCGACGAGCCCGTGCCGCTTGGCGGCAGCGGGATCACGGAAATAGCGCAGCCCGAGGGAGGAGCCGCCGAGTTGCCCGAAGAGGAAAATCCGGTCGCCCGGTCGCGCCCCGGTGCGCCGCACCGTCCGCCCCTTGGGTATGCGGCCGATGGCGGTGATGGTGATCGTGAGCGGTCCGGGCGTCGAGACGATGTCGCCACCGAGCAGCCCGAAGTTCTCCCCGGGCGCCATCCACTCCGACAGCCCCTCGACGAAGCCTGCGATCCACTGGCGCGTCGTACCCTTCGGCAGTGCCAGCACCATCTGATATCCGAGGACCGGCCAGGCGCCCTTGGCGACGAGGTCCGAGAGGTTGACCGCGACGGCCTTTGCGGCGATGTCCTGGGGCCGGTCTTCTGGAAAGAAATGGACACCCGCGACGATGGCATCCGTGGTGATGACGAGGTCGCACCCCTCGGGCGGAGCCAACACGGCGGCGTCGTCCCGGAACCCCAGCGCGCCCGGATGGGCGAGTGGGCGCAGGTAGTCCGCGATCAGCTCGTCCTCCGAGCCGATCGGATCGCTCGCATTCGCGGACGTTTCCATTGCGGTTCCGCTTCGTGTCGACGTCAGCCTTCACGCACCGGCGCCGGCACCATTTCCTCGGCCCGCAGCCGGCGCGCCAGCTTGTCGATGATGCCGTTCACCACCTTCGGCTCCTCGCCCGAAAAGAACGCGTGCGCGACGTTGATCCATTCGTCGATCACGATCGGCGCGGGCACGCTGCGGTGGCCGAGGAGTTCCAGCGTTCCGGCCCGCAGGATGGCCCGCAGGATGCTGTCCAATCGCGCGAGCCGCCAGCCTTGCGCGAGCAGGCCGTTGATCAGCGGATCGATCTCTCTCTGGCGCTCGACGACGCCGCGCACGAGGCTGGCGAAATAGGCCTTGTCGGCGCCTTCGTAGGTGTCACGTGCCCCCTCGCTCGGAAAGCGATGGACGAAAAACTCCTCGATCACCGCGTTGAGGTCCGCCCCAGTCATCTCCATCTGATAGAGCGCCTGCACGGCCGCCAGACGCGCCACGCTGCGCGGCCCACCGGTGCGCGCTGCCGGGTTGCCCTCACGGCCGTTCTCTCCGCCGCCCTCTGGCAGATCGTTCACCATCGCTCAGGCCTGCTTGTGGAATTGGCGCATCAGCTCGGCGAGACGGATGCAGGCACGGGCCGCATCCGCGCCCTTGCTCGCCGTACCGCCCTCGGCTCGGGCCCAGGCCTGCTTGCTGTTCTCGACCGTGAGGATGCCGTTGCCGATCGGCACAAGGCTGGTCGTTGCGATCTGCATCAGCCAGCGCGCCGATTCGTTGGCAACCGTCTCATAGTGCGTCGTCTCGCCCCGGATCACGCAGCCGAGCGCCACCGCCCCGTCGTAGCGGTAGCGTGCCGCGCCGAACGGCAACAGCCCGGCATCGACCGCCATGGCGATCGCCGGCGGGATCTCGAGCGCGCCCGGCACGGCCAAACGGTCGTATCCATAGCCCGCCTCATCGAGCGCCGCGATCGCGCCCCGTGCCAGTTCGTCTGAAATGTCCTGATAGAACCGCGCCTCGACGATGAGGATGCGGTTCTTGCTGCTAGCCGGCATTGCGCCTCACTCCGTTTTGGTGTTCGAGCCGTCGTGCCTGCCCCGGCGCCTCAGCGCGTTTCCTCGCGACCGAGGATGCGTGCGACATACCGGGCGAGCAGGTCCACTTCAAGGTTCACGCGGTCCCCGACGCGCCGCTCGCCCCATGTCGTGACCGAGAGCGTATGGGGTATCAGATTGACGCCGAAAGTCGTTCCCGCCACCTCGTTGACAGTGAGTGACGTGCCGTCGAGCGTCACTGAGCCCTTCGTTGCGACATAGCGCGCCAGTTCGTCCGAGCAGGCGAACGAGAAGCGCTCGGAGTTTCCATCCTCGCGCCGCGCGAGGATCTCGGCAAGGCCGTCGACGTGGCCCGTGACGATATGCCCGCCGAGTTCGGTGCCGAGCGTCAGCGAGCGCTCGAGATTGATCCGCGTGCCCTCGCGCCAGCCCCCGAGCGTGGTACGCGACAGGGTCTCGTTCGAAATATCGACGTCGAACACGGCACCGCCCGTGCTTGCCGGCACAACGCGCGTCACCGTAAGGCAGCAGCCGGCGCAGGCGATCGAGGCGCCGAGCGCGATCCCGCCAGCCTCGAACCGGCTCGCGATCGAGAATGTCCCGCCCTCGTGCGTCAACGTGCGACCGACGACCTGACCGACGTCCGTGACGATGCCCGTGAACATATCATTACGCTCCAATACGGTCGTCGCCGACGGCCCGTTCGATCATTGCGCCGCAAAACCGTCCGGCACCGTCGCCTCTCTGATGACGCGCGCGGTCTCCAGCGAACGCAGCACTGTCAATTCGTCCTTTCCGAGCTGGCGCCGCCCCGCGACATACCAGTCCGCTCCCGACCGATCCGAAAGCATCGAGCCGAGAGGGGCAGGCGGCTCGCAGCCCCGTTCACCGAGTACCGAACCACTCCGGTAGACCAGCAATTCATCGACGAGTCCGCGCTCGATCATGCTCGCAACGAGCTTCGGTCCACCCTCGATCAACAGCCGCGTCGCCCCGTAGCGCGCCCTGAGCGCGCTCGCCAACCCTCCGGGATCGACCGCGCCGCTGGCATCCGTGAGGTCCGCCAGCACGATCTCATCCAGGCCCACCCCGGGCAAGCACGCCGTGGCGGCTGCCGCCGTACGCACGATCGCCACCGGCCCTGCGCCATCCACGAAGAGACGGGCTGCCGGGTCGATCGCACGCCGGCCGGCCACCACCACGCGTCGCGGTGACCGCGCCTCGAGCCCGGGCACACGGACCGTCAGCGCCGGATCGTCGATCCTCAGCGTCCCGGCCCCGATCACGATCGCATCGGCGCGCGCACGCATCAGGTGACCGTGCATGCGCGCCTCGGGTCCTGTCACCCAGACCGGCCCCGCGTCGCCGGCGAGAAAGCGTCCGTCCGCCGAAACGGCGATCTTGGCCTGCGTGAAACCGCGCCCACCACGCACCGTAGCGAGCACATGGCCCGCCAGTTGCCAGCGCGCCGCCTCGGCCAGCGCCCCTTGCGCCTCGAGCGCCACCTCGACACCGGCCGCTCGCAGCCAGGCGATGCCCCGCCCACGCGTTCGCGGGTCGGGATCGCGGGCCAGCGTCACCACCCGTGCGATGCCCGCCTCGATGATGCGCCCCGCACATGGGCCCGAACGCCCGAGATGGGCGCAGGGCTCGAGCGTCACGTAGAGCGTCGCGTCGACCGCCGACCCCACGCCCGCCATCGCGATCGCCACCGCCTCGGCATGCGGCCGTCCGCCAGCCTCGGTCGCGCCGCGCCCGAGCAGCACACCGTCCTTGACGAGCACCGCGCCGACCGCCGGATTGGGAGACGTCGAACCGAGCCCTCTTGTAGCGAGCCGGAGCGCGCCGGCAAGCCAGACCCGATCCTCCTCGTTCTTCATGCTGGTCCCACCCGGGCACCCTGCAACGGCCGGGCATGCCACTTGTGCGGGCGCTCCCGCCTCACCGTCCACTGGCGTCCTCGTCCGGCCTCGTGGCGGCTCGGCTCGCCTCACCACTTGCCGACCCGTCAGCGCCCCCCGGCGCCTCGGAAAGCTCACTCAGCAAGGCCCCGAAGTCGCTCGCTTCGCGGAAGTTACGATAGACCGAGGCGAAGCGGACGTAGGCGATACCGTCCAGCTCCTTCAGCGAATCCATGACCATCTCGCCGATCTGCTGAGACGATACTTCGCCCTCGCTGCTCGCCTCGAGGTCGCGCACGATCGTGCTCACCATGCGCTCGACCCGGTCCGCCGCGACCGGGCGCTTGCGCAACGCGATGTCGACGGAGCGCTGCAATTTGTCGCGATCGAAAGGCACCCGCCGCCCGGACGATTTGACGACCATCAATTCGCGCAGCTGGACCCGCTCGAAGGTCGTGAACCGCCCGCCGCAGTCGGTGCACACACGGCGCCGACGGATGGCGGCATGATCGTCCGTCGGACGCGAATCCCGCACCTGGGTGTCGGTGCTCGAGCAGAACGGACAACGCATGGAACGGTTCTCGGCCATCGAGGGAACGGGGACGGCCGCGCCGCCCCCACCCTCTATAGCCGATCAGGAATAGATCGGGAAACGATCGCAGAGCGTCTTGACCTCGCCCTTGACGCGCTCCTCGACCTGGCCATTGCCGGCCGGCCCGTTGCTCACCAACCCGTCGAGTACCACGCTGATCATGCGCCCGACCTCGCGGAATTCCTCGGCCCCGAAGCCGCGCGAGGTGGCGGCCGGCGAGCCGAGACGGATACCGGAGGTGACCGTCGGCTTTTCCGGATCGAACGGCACGCCGTTCTTGTTGCAGGTGATGTGAGCACGACCGAGGGCCTTTTCCGAATCACTGCCCTTGAGCCCCTTGGGACGAAGGTCGACGAGCAGCACATGCGTGTCGGTGCCGCCGGTCACCAGCGCATAGCCCGCCTTCGTGATCTCCTCGCCGAGCGCCTTGGCGTTTTCCGCCACCGCCTGCATGTAGGCCTTGAAGGAGGGCTGGAGTGCCTCGCCGAACGCCACCGCCTTGGCCGCGATGATGTGCATCAGCGGGCCCCCCTGGAGACCCGGAAAGATCGCCGAGTTGAACTGCTTGCCGAGGTCTTCGTCGTTGGAAAGGATCATTCCACCGCGCGGACCGCGCAATGTCTTGTGGGTCGTGGTGGTGGCGACGTGCGCGTGCGGGAACGGGCTCGGGTGCAGGCCGGCGGCCACGAGGCCGGCGAAATGGGCCATGTCCACCTGGAAGTAGGCCCCAACCTCGTCGGCGATCTGGCGGAAAGTGGCGAAATCGATCTGGCGCGGATAGGCCGAGCCGCCAGTGATGATGAGCTTGGGCTTGTGTTCGTGGGCGAGCTTGCGGACCTGGTCGAAATCGATCTGCTGGGTCGTCGGATCGACGCCGTACTGCACGGCGTCGAACCACTTGCCCGAGAGATTGGGCTTGGCGCCGTGGGTCAGGTGGCCGCCGGCATCGAGGCTGAGGCCGAGGATGGTGTCACCGGGCTTCAGGAGCGCGAGCGCCACGGCCTGGTTGGCCTGTGACCCCGAATGCGGTTGCACGTTCGCATAGCTGCAATTGAAAAGCTTGCAGGCCCGGTCGATGGCGAGTTGCTCGGCGATGTCCACGAACTGGCAGCCGCCGTAGTAGCGCTTGCCGGGATAACCTTCGGCGTACTTGTTGGTCAGCACACTGCCCGCCGTCTCGAGCACCGCGCGCGAGACGATATTCTCGGAGGCGATGAGTTCGATCTCGTTTTGCTGGCGGCCGAGTTCGAGACCGATGGCCTTTGCGATCTCGGGATCGGTCTCGCAGACCGACGCCGAAAAGAAGGACGGGACCATGTGACGGCTGGCCGGCGCGGCACTCTTCGTCATCGAATTGACCTCCAGATAGCGGGATTTGCTCGCGCGGCTCCGCCGGCTCGGCGCGACGGCGGCGCGCGCCAGCGGATCCGGGCGAGGTTGCCGCCGCTGATAACGGCTCGCCGCGCCCTTGCCAATGGCCTCGAGGGAGATTTCGGAAACAATTTCCGCAAAACCGAGGCGGCGCCGCGTGAGCCGCCTCGCCTCGCGACCTCAACGGCCCTCGGATTCGCCGCGGTCGAATCGCCGTGCGAAATCGGTGATGCCGCCACCGGCCAGAATGCGGGCCTGCCCCACCCAGTTCTCGCGCTCGATCCGACCCTTGAAATCGAGCTGCTCGCTGATCGATTCGATGTCGGCTTCCGTGAAGTCGGCGATCTGGCGATACTGGGTGATCCCCATCTGGAAGAGCTTGCGCTCGATCACCACGCCGATACCGCGGATCCGCTTGAGGTCGTCCGGCGCGGACGGCGCCCGCTGCCCGATGACCCGGCGGCCCGAACCCTGTTCGCCACGAAGAGCCTCCGAGCGAACTGAGCGCAGTCCGGCGAAATTGCGCCGCACCCGCCCCGCTCCTGCCTCCCCCGAACGATCGGCATCGTCGCCCCCTTCGCCGTCCTCTGGCTCGACATGGGCACCGCTCGACAACGCCGGTTCCACCTCGGTCAGGACCTCGCGCGCCGCCCCTTTCAGCCTCGTCTCGCTCGAGTCGGCTGTCTCGCTCGTGGCCGCGACGGCGGCTGCTGCGGCCAGTGCAGCGGCCGCGCTTGCGCTCTGCATCGCCGCTTCGTCCGCCGGCGGCGACGCCGCGCCAGCTTCCTGGTGTCTCGTGGCAAGCACGCGCCGCGCATAGAGCGTCTGCCCGCCTCTCGCCAATACGGCCGCCTGCTCGATCCAGTTCTGACGCTCGACGCGGCCACGTTCGCCCAGCGCCGCATTGAGCGCGCGCACATGCTCGGCTTCGAGGCCGGCGATATCGGCATAGGTGGTGATGCCATGCCCACCCAGCATCGAAGCCGTCCAGGCATCGATACCGGCAACGAGGGTGAGATCATCCTCGCCCGGTGCCATGGCGGGGCCGGCCGAAGCGGAACCCTGCTGGGTGGCGACGGCGACGCCTGATCCGGCCGCCGCCGCCGCTATGGCCAGCGCCGTATCGGAAATGTCGGTCCCGCCGCTCGTCCCTTCATCCTCGACGGTCGCGTCGAGATCGGCTTCTTCCCGACCCGCGGTCCGCGCGCGCCAATCCTCGATCGGGGCCGCGTCCGGTTCCGCGGAATCGATGCGGGCGATCGCCTCGTCGACCACTTCCGCATCCTCGTCGTCGTCAGCGCCCTGCAGCACCTCTTCGCGGATCAGATCGTCATCGGCGTTCGAGCGCATCCGGTCGCGATGCCGAAAGACGCCATCGTCCTCGTCGTCATCGTCGTCATCGTCATGATCATCATCGTCGTCGTCTTCGTCTTCGTCTTCGTCTTCGTCTTCTTCTTCGTCGTCGTCGCTGTCCGGCTCGTCCTCATCGTCCCGATCGTCGTCTTCGTCGTCTTCGTCGTCCTCGTCCTCGTCTTCTTCGTCGTCGCCCTCGTCCTCATCGTCATAATCGTCGTCGGCATCTGCGACCACGTGGCCACGCAGAGGCTCGTGCGTCTCGTCCAAGGGCTCTCCCGCACTGCCCTCCTCGTCGACGGCGACGTCGTCGTCTCCATCCTGTTCGTCGGGCATCGGAATGGGCGCCGGACCGACATCCCAGCCGGGCGCCTCGTTGCCATTGGCCTCTCGAACGTCTTCGAAGCTGGTGATCTCGGCGGTCGACTCAACGGTGGCGACGCTCTCGGCCTCGGCCACCGATGGGGTTCCCTCGAAGCCGCGCGCGACCGCGGCCGCCGCGGCCGCAGCCAGCACGCTCGCCCCGCGCGGCGCGCTGCCTGCATGCGCTGCGCCCTGCTCGACTTCCGCGATCTTCAGCGCACCGAGATCACGCCGGCGCACGAAGTGCGTCGTGCCACCCCTCTCGAGCACGGCAGCCTGCTCGATCCAGCCTTCGCGCGAGATGCGGCCATGGCCGAAGACGCGGTCGAGGCCGTCGACCTGAACCGCATCGAGACCAGCGATCTGATCGAAACCAGTCACCCCCAACTCCGCGAGGCGGCGGGCGGTGTCGGCATCGATACCGCGAATTCGTGTGAGATCGTCGGTTCGCCCGCTCGCGGGCGTCACCTGCGGCACATCGCCGATCCAGGACACATCGGCGGCCAAGACGTTTGCAGCGGGCCGCATCGCGGCGGCAGCGGCGGCGGCAGCCGCGAGCGCAACGGCCGCGTCGTCGCCACCGATCCCCTCGTGGCTGCGTTCACCGCCAACGGTCGCGACCGTGGCGATGGTCGCCGGGATCACCTCCGACAGCGTCGGCCGACTCTCGATCACGGGGCCTGCGCCCTGGTTCACGCCAGCTCCGGCCGCGCGCGCGGCATCGGCCGCTGCCGCCAAGGCCCGGGCATGTGCCATGTCGTCGACTTCCTCGGCCCCGCCAGCGACGTCGGCGCCGCCCGCAGCCGCGCTTCGGCCGGTGGCTAGATCGACCTCGGCCATCTGCACATCGCGATCGGACGGAACCACGGCCTGCGGAGCCGGGGCCTCGTCGACGCCCCGAGAGGGAGTGGCGCCTCCGAGCCCCGACTCCATCTGCTCCAGGGACGCACGGGCCTGCGCGCCGGCCGCCTCGACACCATCCTGCGCCCTCGCCACGACCTCGCTGACCGAACGCTCCGTCGAGGCGGAGACGCGGTCGATGGCACCGTCGTCCCGCAGCGCGCTGGCCGTACCCGCCACGACTGCCGCCCCTGCGGCCACCGCAGCCGACGCCTCCCCGACACCTCCCGCGCGAGCCGTATCGTGCTGCTGGCGCTGGAGCCGACGTGCCTCGGGCGTATAGGCGCGACCACGCGGATCGGCCGCCGCTTCGAGTGCATCTTGCCGCGCGGGAAAGAACCACAACCGGAGCATGAGCCCGATGAGCGCGCCGACGAGAAACACGGCCAGCAGAATGATGGCAGTCTGGAACGCGTAGTACGTCATGGCCCTAGCCCCTGTTAACGATCACCATCGCTCAGCGCGCGGCCCTCCCCGGAACCGCGACCGGCGCCCCATCATTGGCATGAAGACCGCTCCCCTGCCACGGCCGGATCGCCAGCCTGCGGCCTCAGCGGTCGTCGCGGCGGGGCGAGCCGGCATACCAGCCGAGCACCAGTCCGATCACGAAAACGAGCGCAACGTATGGCGCCAGTTGCTCGATCAGATAGACCATTGCACCACCTCACCTTGGAACCGGGGCCCGGCCGCCACCCATGCCTCGGGGCGATGGCGGCTCGGCGCCACGCGGGCACGACCGGTCGCCGCGCCCGCGAACGACACACGGTGCCTATTCCAGCAACACCGTGAATTCGATCCGCCGGTTGAGCCGCTTGTTCGCGGCCGTCGTATTGGGAGCCACGGGCCGCGTCTCGCCATAGCCCCGGGCGACCATGCGCTCACGCTCGATCCCCGCGTTCGCCAGATAGCGCACGACGGAATCCGCGCGCTCGTCCGATAGGCGCCTGTTGTAGCGCTCCTCCCCGTCCGAGTCGGTATGGCCCGAAATCTCGATGGTGGCGTCCGGACAGCGTTTCGCGACGTCGGCGAGAGTGCGCAAGGTCGGTTCGCTTTCGGCCTCGAGAACGGCGCTGTTCTTGGCGAAGTTGATGGTCCCCTCGCGCGCCGCGGTGTTGAGCACGACCTCGCAGACGTCGTTCGCGATGACACCCGTGCTCGCCAGGACCTCCTCGACGTTCACCTTCGGAAGCACCCGCTGGGGTTCGACGATATCGGCCGTGTTCGCCCGGTAAGAGAGCGGCATGGCATTGTCGATCGCGGTGCGCACCTTGTCGCTCGCCTCGCGCGAGGGGCTGACGCCGCTCAGCGTGACCTTGGTCCCCTCGATGGTCGCCACCCCGTTCTGCAAGCGCGAGAGCTGGCCGATGGCGACGCTGGCGGCGCGCAGATACTGCTCCGGTTCGCCGCGCGCGAGCGTCAGCCGGTCGACCACCTCGCTCGCGGGAAACCGCCGCCGGCTGAGATCGACCAGGGCATTGCGCACGACTTCGCTCGGCACCACGCCCTCGAGGATGACCCGGCCGTCGCGGTGCTCGGCCGTCAACCGGTAGGGAGCGGCGACGGGCAGCGCCTCGACCACCGGTGCCGGCGGCCTCAGGGCGATTTCGTCGCGACCTCTGTAACCGGCGCCCAGCGCGGCCGAAGTGAAGCCTCGCGCGGCCTCGGCCGCCGCGCTGTCGCTCGCCGTCCCGCGCACCGCGAGTTGCTGATCGTCGAGCACGGCCTCGCCCTCGCTCAATCTGGCCAGCGCAGAAAGGCCTGCCCTGGCGCTTGCCAGCCAGTTGTCCGCCCGCCCACCGCGCACGTCGAGCGACACGCTGAGCTTGCGCCCGGGAAAGAGCCGGCGCGCCTCGGCGACCAGCGCATCGCGGCTCCTCTCGTCCGGCACGCCTCCGGTCAATTCTACGCCGCCTTCGCTGAGCGCCGCACGCCACTTGAAGCGCGGCTCGGGCGGCGTCTCGACCTCGATCTCATCGCGCGTGGCGAGCCCGAGGCCGGCGATCTCGCGCACCCGCTCGAGCGCCCGCGAGCGATCCGCCTCGCGCGCGGCCCGCCCTGTCACGGTGAGTTCGGCCCCGTTCAATTCGGCACTGCCGTTGCCGATCTCGTCCAACGCCCCGAGCGCGCCCCAGACCATGGCGAGCCAGGTGTCCTCGCCCCCGGTCATACCGGATGCGAGGCGCATGCGATCGTTGATGCGAAAGCCCGGAAAGAGCTGCGCCAACTCCCCGAGCGCGTCACCTCGTGCCCGCTCGCTCGGCACGAAGCCGTCGAGCAGGATGGTGTCGCCCGCCATCCTGGCCGACCAGCGGAACGGATCGGCGAGAGGTGGCTCGACGTTGTTCACCGCCAGTTCGAGGCCGCCGGGCAGGCTCGAGCCGAGGGCCCCACGGAGCGCTGCGTCCGCATCGCCGTCGCGCGAACGCCCGAAGATGCTGAGGCTGAGATCGGTGAGGGAGACCGATCCCATCTCGAGGTCACCGAGGCGCGCGATCGCATAGCGCATGGCGGTCGCCCAATCCCCCGTCGCGGGCACACCGCGCGCCAGCACCATGCGGTCGACGATCCGGCGGCCGGGATGCGCGCCACGCGCCAGACTGAGCGCGAGGTCGCGCGCCTCCTCGCTGGGGACATGACCGCTCAACACCAACTCGTCACCCGTGAGTTCGGCTTGCCACGTGAAGGGGTCGGCGACCGGCAGGTCCGCCTCGACGAAACCGATTTCGGGTTGCGCCGAAAAGCCCGCCGGCAGGAGGCCGCCGATCGCGGTCCCGACGTCACGCGCCGTCGCCTCGCTCTGCGCCCTCCCGACGAGATCGAGCGCGCCGTCGCGCATCGAGAGCGCTCCTTCGTTGAGGCGGGCGAGTTGCGCCAGCGCGATCCGCAGCGCGCCTTCCCAGCCCTCCGGGGCACCACGCGCCACCGTTGCGGTGTCCTCGATCCGGGCCCCGGGGAACTGCGTCGCCAGCGCCTCGAGCACCCGCCCGCGCGCCTCCTCGCTCGGCACGTGCCCGGCCATGCGCAAGCGCTTACCATCGAAGAACACGGCGAATTCGAACGGCGAGACGGTCGGCACCTCGGGCTCGATGAAGTCGACGTCGGCGGCGACCGCAAAGCCCGAGGGCAGACCGACACCGGCACCCTCGCGCAACTCACGCGCCGTCGCCTCCCCGCGCGCGCGCCCACTGAAATCGACGCTCTTGTCGGTCAGCACCGCGCGCCCGCTTTCCAGAAGGCCGAGGCGCGCGAGCAGCCCATCGGCCGCCGCCTCGAAACCCTCCGGAGCACCGTTCGCCAAGGTCATCTCGTCGACGATCGTGACACCCGGCCGCGCCGCGCGCGCCGCCGCGAGCAGGCGCCCACGCGTCGCCTCGTCGGGCACGTGGCCGCGCAACACGAACCGGCCACCATCGAAAAAGGCATCCCAGGCATAGGGAACCACCGTCGGAATGATCGGCTCGCGAAACGCGATGCGCGTCCTTGCGCCGAACCCGCCGGGCATTTCGGCGCCGAACCGTGCTTCGAGATCACGCGCCGTCGCTTCCTTCACCGCTTCCCCTTCGAGCGAGACCTGCCGATCCGAAAACGCGAGCCGCCCCCCCTCGAGCAATGCAAGGCCGGCCAGCCCGCGCTCGACGGCCACTGCCCAACCCTCTGGCGCGCCGCGCGCCAGCGCCATGCGGTCATCGATCCGACGTCCGGCAAAGAGCCGCGCCGCCTCGCTTCGAAGCCGTTCACGCGTCGCCTCGTCGGGTACGTGCCCCGACAGCACCACGGCATCACCGGCGCTCTCGATAGCGAGCGTGAACGGCTTTGCCGTCGCGATCTCGCGCTCGACGAACTGGACGTTCGCGCCCACGGCGTAGCGCTCCGGCAGTCGCCTCGGCAGATTGCCGCGTATGTCTTTCGCCGTCTCCTCGGTCTGTGCGATACCCTCGAATGTGATGGCCGTATCGGCGAAGTCGAGGCTGCCCGCGTTGAGCCGCCCCAGCTCGGCGAGCGCTCGGCCCACCGCCTCCACCCAGCCGCGCGGCGCGCCGTCCCCGTCCGCCATCTGATCGACGATCTCGGCCCCAGCGAAGGCCGCGCGCGCGGCTTCGATGACCGCGAGCCGCGCCTCGTCGTCGGGAACATAGCCGCTCAACACCAACCTGCCGTCGCGCCAACGCGCGCTCCAGGGGAACGGCTTGATTCGCGGTGGTAGGATCGAGACCGATCCCCGCTGGACGCCGGCTGGCAAGCCACCTTCGAAGTCGCGTCGGATGCCGGTGTAGCTCGCGCTGTCGCGAGCCCGACCGTGAATCGCGATCGAGGCGTCGGTGAGTGACACCTCGCCTTCCGTCAGACCACCGAGCTGGCGCACGCCGAAGCTGATGCCCCCGAGCCAGACATCGCGCGGCGGGGCACCGCGGGCGAGTTCCATGCGATCGTTGATCGCGAAACTCGGAAAGGCCGCCCGCACCATGCCGATGATGTCGTTCCGGGTCGCCTCGTCGGGCACCGAGCCCTTCAGCTTGATGCGATTCTCGTCCCGGCTGAGCGTGACACCATAGGGCGAACGTTCCGGAATGAGCTCGGCCCGATCCTCGACGATGCGCACGCCGTGCAAGCGCTCGGCCATGGTGACCGCGCGCCGGCGTTCCGCCTCGCTGACCGCCCGCCCGCCGAGGCGACCGTCTCGCCCTTCGAAGCCCGGCTCGGCCCAACCGAGCCCGGCCTGATCGAGCGTCTGTTTGATGCGGACCGTCAGCTCCTGTTCGATACGTGGCCGCTCGGCGATGTTGACGATGCCGTAGACCAGCAGCAGCGGCAGGACACCCCACAGTAGCCGGGACGGTCTCCAACGCATGTCAGTGCTCCCTCGAACTTCCCGAGCGTCCTGACCAGCCCGAGCATCACGCCGCCCCCGGACCGGCGGCCGCGAGGGTGAACAGGACCTCGATAGCACCGTCGGCCCAATGGCATGTGACATCGTTCGGCTGGCCCGAACGCGGTCGGACTATAGGGGTAGCATTGGTCTTTTCATAGCGTCCAATCGTGCCAAGAAGTTACGCCAGATGCCCCTCTGAACGTCCCTGGCGATCGCCCGTCAGTGGAGCCGCGAACCGTTCGGAACCGGCCGTTCCGGGCGCACGAGCACGACGGCGCCGGCCGAGTCGGCAAAGCCCAGTGTGAGCACTTCGGAAATGAACGGACCGATCTGGCGTGGTGGAAAATTGACCACCGCCGCGACCTGCATACCGACCAGCATCTCGGGCGTGTAGTGGACGGTGATCTGCGCACTAGAGCGTTTGACGCCGATCTCGGGACCGAAATCGATCCGGAGCTTGTAGGCGGGCTTGCGGGCTTGCGGGAACGCCTCGACCTCGACCACGGTGCCGACACGCACGTCGACTGAAAGGAAGGTCTCGAAATCGATCGTGCCGCTCCGGCCTTTACTGTCGCTGCTCATGCCATCCCCTCGATCCGTTGCGCCGGCGCCGATGTTGCGACCCGACCGTGTTCACGCAGCCGCCCCGGCAGCGCCGGTCGGCCCCTCGCCGCCGCCCGCGGCCTCGCCCGTCGGCCCGCCATCGCCGGCCTCGCTCGCCCGGCGCGCGCGCCGTGCCCCGCCCAAGGCCTCGCACGCCAACCGCACGAGGCCTCCGGCCGCATCACAGGTATTGCGCACCAGCTGCTCGCTGCGCCGCAGGCGTTTGTCGAGGCGCGCCATCGTCCGGGCCATGCCGGGATCGTCGTCGTCGAGCCAGCAGCCGAAGGCATCGCTGTAAATGGCCGCCAGTCCGAGCGTGCGCGCGAGCCCGCCGGGGCCGTCCACCGGAAACCCCGCCGCCGCCAGCATCCAGCGCTGCGAATTCAGCAGCGGCTTGACGAGGTCCGTCTGCAGTCCGGCCGTTCGCACGATGCGCCCGATCGCCGCGCGATCCCCGGCCATCGCCTCGAACCGCATCATGACGACGTCGAAGAGCCGCTCGCGGGGCTCCGCACTCGCATCCAGTTCCCGGCTCGCCCGCTCGAGCACCGTGTCGTCGATCCGGCGCACATAGGCCTTGAGCACGGCCGCCATGCTCGGGAACGCGCGGCGCATGGTGGCAAGGTCGATGCCAGCGCCACGCGCCAGTTCGGCGAGCGTCAGCTCCGACCAGTCCCGCTGCTCGGCTTGCACGAGCAGTTCGTTGACGACACGCCGCCGAACGTCTTCGAGTTCACTCATCGGGTCCTCCGGAAATGGTTGCCGCAACGGCATGCCCTCGCCCGTCACTGCGACCGGCTCGTCGGATGCTCCCTGGTACGACGCGCCGCCCGGCCGCCGGATCACCTCAGCCCGCGAGTTCGCGGGACCGCCGCGTCGCGGCCGCCACGGTGCGCTCGACGAGCCCGTCGAGCCCGTCGTCCGCCATCAGCACGGCCAACCCGGCCGCCGTCGTGCCGTTCGGCGAGGTGACGTTCTGGCGCAGAACTGCCGCCGGCTCCGGGCTCTGATAGAGGAGTTCCCCGGCCCCCGCCACCGTCTGGCGCGCCAGGACACCCGCCAGCTCGGCCGGCAGACCTGCCGCGATACCCGCCCTCTCGAGGCACTCGACCATGTAGAATACGTAAGCCGGCCCCGATCCCGAGACGCCGGTGACCGCGTCCATCAGCCCCTCGTCCTCGACCCAGGCGACCGCACCGACCGCCGCCAGCAGACGCGAGGCCTGCTCGCGCTGCGCAGGCGTGACGTGGGCATTGGCCGCGAGCACCGACATGCCGCGCCCGACCGAGGAGGGCGTGTTCGGCATCACCCGAACGATCGCGGTGCCGGCTGGCAAACCGGCCGCGAGACTGGCCAGCGTTCGTCCGGCCGCAACCGAGATGACGAGGCTGCCGGCGCCCACGGCCGGGACGGTCGATGGGAGGACGGCGTCCATGATCTGCGGCTTGACGGCGAGGACCACGACCTCGGCGGGACCGCCCCCATAGCGATCGCTCGCCACGATGCCGGCCCCCTCGAGCACCGCCGCGACGTCGGCCGGCGGTGCCGGATCGACGGCGGCGACATGCTGTGGCGCAAGCCCGGCACCGAGCCAGCCGGACAGCAGCGCTCCCCCCATCTTGCCGCATCCGATGAGCGCCAGGCTGCGCGGAAATCCGTTCGTCATTGGGAAGGCTCCTCCGGGCGCGAGCGCCGTGCCGCGCGCTTGTCGCGCCGGACGATCGCCCTGCCGGCGGCACGGGTCAAGATCCATCGGGCATCTCCCTTCACCGGAGATGCCACCTCGCCGTCCCAGGCCGTTCGGAGCGGGCGTTCTGGTTCAGCTGACGCCCGGATCGGGTGGACCGCCCCAGAAGCAACGCATCACGCGCTCGCAGACCCGCCGACCGTCCTCGCGCCGGCACTCGCGAACGAAGCTGCAGGCGCGACAGGCGTAGCTGGACGTGCAGCCCCGAGGCCGGCCGTTGCGCCTGAAATTGCACTGCAGGACCGTCTGGCAGTTCTTCGTGGCAATCTGCACCGGTGCGCCGACGTCGGCCGATGCACCCGTCGGCATGGCCGCAGAGAGGCTCGCAGCAACGAACGCCACCGCGATCGCCAAGAGACCTGCCGAACGGAGCCCCCGCATCCTCGTCTCCCATCCTGCCTCGAGTTGGCGACAGTGTCAGCGCATCGAGCCACCACTGCAATGCCTTGCTGGCCGCAAGGTGGACGCCACCGCGCACCTGTTGCCTTCCAAGCACGCGTCGCGGCGTACGGGCAGCCTGCGGCGGCTCACGGCCATTTGACGATCGGCGGCATGGACGACAGGATGCTGTCGACGTTGCCGCCGGTCTTGAGGCCGAAGATGGTGCCGCGATCGTAGAGCAGGTTGTACTCGACGTAGCGACCGCGTCGCACGAGCTGCTCCTCGCGGTCGGCCTCGCTCCACGGCGTGCGGAAATTGGCCCGCACGAGTTGCGGATAGATCGCCAGGAACTGGCGCCCGACGTCCCGCGTGAAGGCGAAATCCGCCTCCCAGTCGCCGCTCTCGAGATAATCGTAGAAGATGCCCCCGATGCCGCGCGGCTCGCTGCGATGCTTGAGAAAAAAGTACTCGTCGCACCAGGCCTTGTAGCGGTCGTAGTCGGCGACAGCGTGCGGTCGGCAGGCGCTCGCCATCGCGGCGTGGAACGCGATCGTATCGGGATCGTCCTGCGTGCGTCGGCGATCGAGCACGGGCGTGAGATCGGCACCACCGCCGAACCAAGCCTTGGTTGTAACGACGAAGCGCGTGTTCATGTGCACCGCCGGCACGTGCGGGTTCTGCATGTGCGCGATGAGCGAGATGCCCGAGGCCCAGAAGCGCGGGTCCTCCGCCGCACCGGGGATCTGGCCGCGGAATTCCGGCGAGAACTCGCCGTGCACCGTCGACGTGTGCACACCGACCTTTTCGAAGACGCGCCCGCCGCGCAGCATCCCCATGGTGCCACCGCCACCCTTGGCGCCGGTGTGGTCCGTGCGCTCCCAGGGACGGCGCTCGAACCGGCCGGCTGGCCGACCGCCCGCGAGCGGACCGTCGAGTTCGTCTTCGAGCGTCTCGAATGCCGCGCAGATATCGTCGCGCAATGCGCGGAACCATTGCTCCGCGCGCCCCTTGCGCTGCTCGATGGCCGCCGCGTCGACGGTGCCGGCCGCTGGCCGCCCGGTGTCTGGCTGCTCCAATCCCGTCACGTCCTCGCCTCCGTTCGCCCGCAGACGCCCGAAAAAGCGTTCGCGCTGGCGCTGTTTCGCCGACCCGGCTGGGGTATAGAGGAGCCCGACCGGACTTGGAAAGCTTGCCGTCCCGAACCGCGGCGCCGGCTCCGCCCGATGGCTTGCGGCCCTCGGAGCGCTGACCGCGTCATCGGCGACGGAGCCGCGAGCGTACCGCAAGGACGCCGCCGCGTCCCCCCGACCCGTGCGCGCGCCCATGGCCGAGAACGGCCTTGCGGGTCGCGACCGCGCCGCCAGGAGCAGTAACCGTGCTGACGAATCTCTTCGAGCGCATCGAGCAACTGACCGATCCCTTCCCGCTCGAGGAGCCGGTGAAGCCGCCACAGGGGCTGTTCGCGTTCATTCGCCATTACGCTTGGCCATTCCGCTGGCTGCTCCTGACGTCGGCCGTCCTCGCCGCCGTGATCGCGGTTCTCGAGGTCCTGGTCTTCTCCTTCGTCGGGGACATCATCGACTGGCTGAATACCGGGCGCCGCGAGGACTTCTGGCAGGCGCACGCCGACGTCCTCATGGCCATGGGCGTGTTGGTCGTCATCATCCTGCCGCTGCTCAAGTTCTCCTACGAGACCGTGGTCCATCAAGGACTGCTCGGTAATTTCGCGATGGCCAACCGCTGGCGCGCGCACCGTTACGTCCTGCGCCAGTCCATGAGCTTCTTTCAGAACGACTTCGCCGGCCGCATCGCCACCAAGGTGATGCAATCGGCCATCGCCGTTCGCGAGACGGTGATGAAGCTGATGGACGTGATGGTCTACGTGCTGGTCTATTTCACCGCGGCACTCGTCATGTTCGCGGCGAGCGACATCCGCCTCTCGGCACCTCTCTTTGGCTGGCTCGCCTGTTACGGACTCGTCCTGCGCCACTACGTTCCACGCCTCGCCAAGGTTTCGCAGGAGCAGTCCGAAGCGCGCAGCGTCGTCACCGGCCGCATCGTCGACAGCTACACCAACATCGCCACTGTAAAGATGTTCGCCCACGCCGATCGCGAGGACCGCTATGCCCACGGCGGCATGACGCGCTTCCTCGAAACGGTGAACCGCCAGATGCGCCAGGTGACCTGGATGGTCACCATCCTCGCCATCATGAACAGCCTGCTCGTCTTTTCGGTCGGCGCCCTCGGCATCTGGCTTTGGCAGATCGAGGCGGTGACGGCCGGCGCGGTCGCCTTCTCACTCGGGCTCGTCATCCGCCTCCAGGGCATGTCCCAATGGATCCTCTGGGAGGTCGCGGCGATTTTCGAGAACATCGGCGTCATCCAAGATGGCATCGAGACGATCTCGCGCGACCGCGCCGTGGTCGATCGCCCGAGCGCGCCGGCTCTCGTCGTTCGCCAGGGCGCGATCCGCTATGAGGCGGTCACCTTCCACTACGGCAAGGAGAAGGGCGTCATCGAGGATTTCACCCTGGACATCCGGCCCGGCGAGAAGGTCGGCCTCGTCGGGCGCTCGGGCGCCGGCAAGTCGACCGTGGTCAACCTGCTCTTGCGGTTCCACGACGTCGAGCGCGGCCGCATCCTGATCGACGGCCAGGACATCGCGGCCGTCTCACAGGAAAGCCTGCGCGCCAACATCGGCATGGTGACACAGGACACCTCCCTGCTGCATCGCTCCGTGCTCGCCAACCTCGTCTACGGGCGCCAGGGTGCGACCCTCGAGGAAGCCATGGCCGCCGCCCGCAAGGCCCACGCCCACGAGTTCATCGAGAAGCTCGAGGACCTCAAGGGCCGCACCGGCTATGGCGCCCATGTCGGCGAGCGCGGCGTCAAGCTCTCGGGTGGCCAGCGCCAGCGCATCGCCATTGCCCGGGTGCTCTTGAAGGACGCCCCCATCCTGGTGCTCGACGAGGCGACGAGCGCCCTCGACAGCGAGGTCGAAGCCGCGATCCAGGAGCAGCTCTACAATCTGATGGCCGGCAAGACCGTGATCGCCATTGCCCACCGCCTCTCGACCATCGCGGCCATGGATCGTCTCGTGGTGATGGATGCCGGCCGCATCGTCGAGCAGGGCACTCACGAGGAACTGATCTCGGGCGGCGGCCTCTATGCCAGCCTCTGGCAGCGCCAGTCCGGCGGCTTCCTCGATCTCGGCGCCGAGGCGGCGCAATAGCACCGTCCACGCCTCGCCCGCCCTTCGCCAGCAAACACCCTTGTCGCGGCCACCATCTTGTGGTCCCTTCGCTGCTGGAGGCTCGGCGAACCGGCAGCGATCGCTGCATCGGCGCCGGGGAATACCAAAAGCGCTGGTAAATGCGCGTTACAATTCGGAGGGTTACCTGCAATGGCTGCACGCAGTTTTCGCATGCTCGCATCGCGGCGCCAGTTCCTCGGGGGCGCCAGCGCTCTCGCCGTGGGCCTGACGTTCATGCCGCGCGGCCTCCTCGCCGACGAGGAGAAGAAGCTGAATTTCTACAACTGGGACACTTACATCGGCGAAACGACCCTCGCCGACTTCCAGACGGCGACCGGCATCGAGGCCAAGATGGACCTCTTTGCCGACAACGACGAGTTGTTCGCCAAGCTGAAGGAAGGTAATCCCGGCTACGATGTGATCGTGCCGACGAACGACTATGTCGAACGCATGCTGACGGCCAAGATGCTCGAGCCGCTCGACCACGCCCTCATCCCGAACATGTCGAACATCTCACCTGCTTTCCAGGATGCGACCTTCGATCCGGGCCGCAAGCACTCGATCCCCTACATGTGGGGCACCATCGGCATCGGCTATCGCAAGAGCAAGGTCACGCCCGCGCCCGACAGCTGGAAGGCCGTCTATGAGAACCCGGGCATGGCCGGCCGCATCGCGCTCCTCGGCGACGGTCAGGTCGTCATCGGCATGGCGCTGAAGTATCTCGGCTACTCGCTGAACTCCACCGACGCCGCCCAGATCAAGCAGGCCGAGGAACTGCTCATCGCCAACAAGAAGTCGATCAAGGTCTTTGCCGACGACAATGGCCAGGACCTGCTCGCCTCGGGCGAGGTCGACCTCGCGCAGGAGTGGAACGGCGACATCCTCCAGGTCGCCGGCGAGGACGAGGATGTCGGCTACGCGCTGCCCAAGGAAGGCGGCCTCCTCTGGCAGGACTGCATGTGCATCCCCAAGGGCGCCCCGCATCCCAAGAATGCGCACGCCTTCCTCAACTTCGTCCTGGACGGCGAGGCCGGCGCGCACATCGCCGACACGATCCAGTACGCGACGGCGAACGGCGCCGCCCGCAAGCTCCTTTCGGACGAGTACAACAACAACCCTGCGATCTTCCCGTCCGACGAGGCGCTCGCCAAGTCCGAGCCGCAGCTCTACCTCGGCGAGGACCGGGTCCGCATGGTCGACGAGGCCTGGACCCGCGTGCAGGCCGCCTGACAACCACAGAACCTGGGAGCCGGCACGCCCTGTGCGCTCGCCGGCTCTCAGCGGACGAAAAGGTTCGCGCGGCGAGGTGCGACACCCCGAGCGCGAACCGGCAACACCCGCCCGGGCTGAGCAGGCCGACGCGCGATTGTTTTCTCGAACGGCCAGTCCGTCCGCGATCCGATCCGAGGGAACCTCCCGTCTGGCGAACCGCCTGCGGGCCTTCTCCAACCGGCGAGCCGGCGCACCCATCGATTGGTCCGTCAGATGCCGGCATACCGGCACGCCGGCGGCGTCGGGGGACCGGCCGAGGCGCGACGATCGGTCAGCCGGCCATCGAACGAGTGGACCAGGAAGGACGTGGCGAGATGGAGAACTGGACCAAGAACCGCCTGGCCTTCCTCATTCTCGCGCTGCCGGGCACGTTCTGGCTGGTCGTGTTCTTCATCGCACCGCTCGCGCTCATCTGGATCCTGTCGTTCGGCACAAAGACGTCCCTGGTCGACATCGAGATCACCGGGACCCTCTCGAACTACCTGCGCGCCGCCGATCCGATCTACCTGCAGATCATCTGGAAATCGATCTGGGTTTCGGCCATCGCCACCTTCCTCTGCCTGGTGATCGCCTACCCCGTCGCATTCGCGATCTCGTTCGCGAGCCCGCGCTGGAAATCGCTCCTCCTCGTTGCGATCATCCTGCCGTTCTGGATCAACCTGCTGATCCGCACCTATGCGCTCATCGCGGTGTTCCGCACGCGCGGCTTCGCCAATTTCGGCCTCGAATGGCTCTACACCACCTTCGGGCTCCATCATCTTTTCGGGCCCTTCCAGCCGCTGCAGCTCCTCTACAACGACTTCGCGGTGATCGTCGGGCTGGTCTATGTCTTCATGCCGTTCATGGTGCTGCCGCTCTATGCGACGGTCGAACGGCTCGATAAATCCTACCTCGAGGCGAGCCTCGATCTCGGTGCCTCGCAGTGGACGACCTTCTTCAAGGTCACGGTGCCGCTCACCATGCCCGGCATCGTCTCGGGCATCATCCTCGTTTTCATTCCCTGCCTCGGATCGTTCCTGACGCCGGACCTCCTCGGCGGCACCAATGCGATCATGATCGGCAACGTCATCGAGCGACAGTTCAAGGCGGCCAACGATTGGCCGTTCGGGGCCGCGCTCTCGTTCCTGCTGATGTATGTGACGTTCGGCGCGCTCGCCCTGCGCGCCGTGTTCGCCGGCCGCAAGCAAGGCATGGAGATCTGACCGCCATGACCCAGCAGACCAGCCCCGGGACCGCACCGTCGAACCATACCATCGCCCCGCGCCGCAGCCCCTCCGGCCTGTTCGGTCCAAAGCGCCTCGTCGAGCCCCTCGCCTATTCCAAGCGGCTCTGGATGCGCGCCTTCCTCGCGATCACTTTCATCCTGCTATATGCTCCCATCATCACGCTGATGGTCTTCAGCTTCAACGATTCCAAGCGCAACATCGTCTGGCGCGGCTTCACGACCAAGTACTACGTGCAGGCCTGGAACAACGAAGCGCTCTTTCAGGCCTTCGTGAATTCGCTGACCATCGCGGTCATGACCACCATCGTCGCGACCATCCTCGGCGCCACCGTCGGTCTCCTGCTCTGGCGCTTCCGCTTTCCCTTCAAGGGCGCCTATGAGGGCTTCATGGCCCTGCCGATCGTCATCCCCGAGATCTGCATGGGCGTCGCCATGCTCGTCTTTTTTGCCCGCATCGGCTGGCCCTCGGGATTGCCCTGGCCGCTCAACCTCTCGGCCATCACAATTGCCCACATCGCCTTTGCCTTCCCGTTCGTCGCCGTCGTCGTGCGCTCGCGCATGATGGGCTTCAACCGCGAACTCGAGGAGGCCTCCCGCGATCTCGGGGCCTCGGAATGGCAGACTTTCGTGAACGTCATCCTGCCCTACATGCGCCCGGGGCTCATCGCCGGCGCGCTCCTCGCCTTCACGCTCTCGCTGGACGACTTCGTCATCACCTTCTTCACCTCGGGGCCGGAGACGGTGACCTTCCCGGTCAAGGTCTACTCGATGGTGCGCTTCTCGGTGACGCCCGAGGTCAATGCCGCCTCGACCATTCTGATCGTGATCACCATGATCGCCACCCTCATCGCCATGCGCTTCCAGGCGCCCGACAAGACCTGAGCGCTGCCGCCGCGCCCCCGCGCGCGGCGGTCGCCCCAACCGGAGAGTGCTCGTGCAGGAGACCAGCAAGACATCCGCCAATCCGATGGTGGCCATTTCCGCCGTATCGAAGCGTTTCGGCTCGTTTTCCGCCGTCGACGACGTCAACTTCGAAATCCGCCAGAACGAGTTCTTCGCCCTCCTCGGCCCGTCCGGCTGCGGCAAGACGACGCTCCTGCGCATGATCGCGGGCCTCGAGGTGCCGACCGAGGGCGCGATCTTCATCGACGGGCAGGACGTCACCGCCGTTCCCGCCAACCGCCGCCCCGTGAACATGGTGTTCCAGTCCTACGCGGTCTTTCCACACATGACCGTGGCCGAGAACATCGCCTATGGCCTCAAGGTCGTCGGGCGGCCGCGCTCCGAGATCGAGGAAGCGGTCCGAACCGGCCTCGACATGGTCCAGCTCGCCGAATTCGCGCATCGCAAGCCACACCAGCTCTCGGGCGGCCAGCGCCAGCGCGTCGCCCTCGCCCGCGCCCTCGTCAAGCGTCCCAAGGTGCTGCTGCTCGACGAGCCATTGTCCGCCCTAGATGCCAAGTTGCGCGAACAGATGCAGCTGGAGCTCGCCCACCTCCAGCAGCGCGTCGGCATCACCTTCGTGATCGTCACCCACGACCAGGACGAGGCCCTCTCCATGGCTGATCGCATTGCCGTCATGGAGCGCGGCAAGGTCCGCCAGATCGCCAGCCCCGGCCACCTCTACGAGCGGCCGGCGAACCGTTTCGTCGCCGACTTCATCGGCAAGGTGAATTTGCTCGACGGCGAGGTCAAAGGGGTCGAGGGTGGCAAGGTGGCGCTCGATGTCGCAGGGCTCGGACGCATGGCGGTCCCCTTCGAGGGCAGGGCGAGCGGCAAGGTCGCACTCGCGGTCCGGCCGGAGAAGATCCAGATCAGCAAGACCAAGCCCGCCGGCGATGTCCTCAGTGCCCACGGCCGGGTGACCGATTGGGCCTACTATGGCGACGTCAGCCACATGTACATCGCCTCCGATCCTGGCGGTGTGCGTCTCGCGGTCACCCTCCAGAACGAGACGCGCGAGACCATGAACTCGATCGACATCGGCGACGAGGTCTGGCTCGCCTGGAGCCCGAACGACGCGCTGATCCTGACCGAGTAGGCGGCACGCCCTCGTTTCGCCAAACCGCTCCGATTGACCTTGGTCAAGGACGTGTCCGTTATCAACGGCACAACTGGCCGGGCACCATGGCCCCCGCCCGCCGCCACCAGGAGTAACGACCATGACCGATCCGGCAGCGAACCCGAAGGCCCGCCGACCGTCACTCGTCACCGGTACGGCAGCGGCGCTTTTCGTGATGCTGTTGGCGTTGCTCGCAGCCCCCTCGATGGCATTGTCCGATGAGTACGAAGACGCCGTGGAGCGTGGCCGGCTGCTGGTCGAGGAGCGCTGTGCACGCTGTCATGCCGTCGGGCGCGACGGCGCGAGCCCGTTCCCCGAGGCGCCGCCCTTCCACGAGATCGTCGCGCGCTATCCCGTCGAGGGGCTGGCCGAGGCGTTCGCGGAAGGCATCACGGTCGGGCACCCGGCGATGCCGGAGTTCGTCCTGCCACCCGAGGAGATCACCGATCTCCTGACCTACCTCGACGATCTCACACGATAGCCGGTTGCGCGCACGCGGCGGCGTTCAGTAGACGAGCCTCGTCAACAGGTAGCCGAGGGTCGCCGAGAGGCCGGTGAGCGTCGTGCCCCACGCCACGTCCACCACCACCATGGCAACCGGCCAGTCCCGCAGCGTCGCCAGGTTGGTGAAATCGTAGGTCGCATAGCAAAAGAACCCGAAGAGCGCGCCATTGATCGCCGCCGTCGTCCAGTCGCCCGCCGCGAGCGCCGGAGCCACGGCGAAAAACACGATGCCGGCGACATAGAAGAGATAGAAGATGCCCGCCGCCGGCAGATTGAACTCACCCGCCAGGAGATGACCGATCTGGCGCCGGTAGAACTCCGTCGCGACGGCGGAGAGCCAGATGAGGTCGATGGCGAGGAACACCGCCGCCGTGGCGAGATATGCCGTCACACTCTGCATCCCGACCTTCCCCCTCCCTTTCGCTCGTTGGTGTCGCGGCCAGCGACCGACGGCCACCCGTTCCGCTTGCCGACCAATGCGACTACGCACGGGGGCGCCAAGCTGATCATGCGGCTATCATGCGTGATGCGAGATCGTCCGTGAGATGTACTGTGTCCTCGCGCCCACGCGCCGGACCATCCCCGACCGAGATCATTTCGAGGTCGAGCCAGCCGGCCAGTTGCTCGAGTTCCTCGGCGAGGGGCCGCGCCAGGGCCGCCGCCAACTCCCCGGGCTCGTGGAAGGCGGCATTGACTTTCAGCACGTTCACCTTGCGATCGGCCTTGAGGCAAACCCGCGCCACCAGCCGGTCGCCGAGCAGGAAGGGCAGCACGTAGTAGCCGTGCCTGCGGCGCTCGGCGGGGGTGTAGATCTCGATGCGGTAGTGAAAGCCGAACAAGCGCTCGGCGCGCGCCCGATCCCAGACCAGCGGATCGAATGGCGCCAGTAGGGCCCGTGCCTCGACCGCGCGCGGCACCCGCGTATCGCTGCCGTCGATGTAGACGGGACCAGACCAGTCCGCGACCTCGGCCGGCACGATCGAGCCTTCCTCGCGCGCCTCCTCGAGCGCGGCCCCCGCCTCACTCGAGGCAAGCCGATAATAGTTCGCGACGTCCGCGACGCTCGCCACACCGAGCGCGCGCACCGCCGACGTCGCGAGGGCGCGTATCGCATCGCGGCGCTCCGGCGTCGGCGCCGCCATCACCGCTGCCGGCAGGACACGCTCGGAAAGGTCGTAAACCCGAGCAAATCCCGCACCGAGCCGTTCCCGGGTCGTCAGCTCGCCGCGCCAGAACAGCAGCTCGAGAGCATGTTTGGCCTCGCCCCAGCCCCACCAGCCGCCGGGCCCCCTGTCGTCCTCCGCGAATGCGCCCGCACTGAGGGGCCCCTCGGTCCGCACCCGCTCGAGCGTGCGCGCCACGACATCCGCCCGTTCCCTCCCGAAGCGTGCGAGTTCGCGATAGATGCCCTTGCCCTGCGCCGCGTCCGCCATGCGCCAGCGAAACAGCGGCTGGCTCTCGACCGGCAGCAGCGAGCATTCGTGCCCCCAGTATTCGAACAGCGCACGGCGGCGCCCTGAGGCGGCCTTGTCGAGAAGCCCCATGTCGTAGGCTCCGAGGCGGGAAAAGAGCGGCAGGTAGTGCGCCCTGACGAGGACGTTGACGCTGTCGATCTGGAGCACCCCGAGACGCCGGACGAGGCGACACACATCCGCGAGCCCGACCTCGCCGCGCCGCCCGCGATCGAGACCGGTTGCCCGCAGTGCCAGCCGGCGCGCCGCGCCCGCATCGAGACGCCGCACCTTCAATGCCCGCCCCCCGTCGCCACCGCCCGCGTCACGCGCAAGGCCTCACCGAGCACCATGGCCAGCGCCACCGCCACGTTGAGTGAGCGCATGCCGGGGGCGAGCGCGATGCGCACGCGCGCATCGGCGGCAGCATGCACATGGGGCGGTACCCCCGAGCTCTCGCGCCCGACCATCAGCGTATCGGACCGGCCGAATTCGAAATCGGTGTAGGTCGTCTCGGCGGTGGTACTCAGCAGGACCAGCCGACGGCCCTCCGCGCGGCGCACCGCCTCGAACGCTTCGAACGAGCCGTGCCGCCGCCAGTCGGCAGCGGTAAGATAGTCGAGACCCGCCCTTCGGAACGCGGCATCGCTCAAGCGAAAGCCCGCCGGCTCGATGATGTCTACGCCGACGCCGAGGCAGGCGCCCATCCGCAGGATGGTGCCAGCGTTCTGAGGGATGTCCGGCTGAAAGAGCGCGACACGTACCATTTCGCCCCCGCCGCGCGGTCCGGCGGTCACACTTGTCCGCGGACTACGCACACTTGCGCTCGTCGGCCGATTGATATGGGGTTGAACGCACGGCCCGCCGCAATTAAACACGCGCGTGGCGATATGTCCTAGTCGAGAATCCTATAAAGCTGGCACTCCCATCGTTGCCCGGTCGGTCGGTGACGATGGAGCGCGAATGGAGGCTGAACCTTGGCACACGATGCGGGCGATGCGAACCGCCGCGATTTCCTGATGGTCGCGAGCGGCGCGTTCCTGGCGGTTGGCGGCGCTGCCGCGCTCTGGCCGCTGATCGATCAGATGAACCCCGATGCCGGCGCCCAGGCGCTCGCCTCCATCGACGTCGACGTGAGTTCCCTGGCCGAAGGCGCGGCCATGACCGTGATGTGGCGCGGCAAGCCGGTTTTCATCCGCCACCGCACCACCGCCGAGATCGAGGCGGCCCGAACGGTGTCGCTCGACGAACTGCCGGATGGCTATGCCCGCAGCGCCTTCGCTGACGACGACGCACCTGCCTCCGACGAGAACCGGGTCAAATCAGGCGAGGAAAAGTGGCTGGTGCTGATCGGCATCTGCACGCATCTCGGCTGCATCCCCAAGGGCCAGCGCCTCGGTGACAACCGCGGCGAGTTCAAGGGCTGGTTCTGCCCGTGCCACGGCTCGCACTACGACACTTCGGGGCGGATCCGCAAAGGCCCCGCGGCAGAGAACCTCCCGGTTCCGCCGTACACCTTCAGCGGCGATGCCCGCATCACGATTGGCTAGGGGCCATCTCATGTCTCACGAAAGCACTTACAAGCCGTCGACGGGCATCGAGCGCTGGCTCGACGAGCGCCTGCCGATCGTACGGCTGGCGGCCGACTTCATGGCGTTTCCGACGCCGCGCAACCTCAACTACTGGTGGACCTTCGGCGGCATCCTGACCTTCTGCCTCGCTGTCCAGATCGTCACCGGCATTGTTCTCGCGATGCACTACGTCGCGAGCGCCGACGACGCCTTCAACTCCGTCGAGCGCATCATGCGCGACGTGAATTGGGGCTGGCTGATGCGTTATACCCACGCGGTCGGCGCCTCGATGTTCTTCTTTGCGGTCTACATCCACATGTTCCGCGCCCTCTACTACGGCTCCTACAAGGCGCCGCGCGAGGTGTCGTGGATCCTCGGTGTGCTCATCTTCCTGGTGATGATGGCGACCGCCTTCATGGGCTACACGCTGCCCTGGGGCCAGATGAGCTTCTGGGCCGTGACGGTGATCACCAACCTCTTTTCGGCGCTCGATCAGATCATCCCCGGCGTCGGCACGGCGGTGGTCGAGTGGATCTGGGGCGGCTACTCGGTCACGGGCACCACGCTCAACCGGCTCTTCAGCCTCCACTATCTGCTGCCGTTCGTGCTGGTTGGCATTGTCATCCTGCACATCTGGGCGTTCCACACGACGGGCAACAACAACCCGACCGGCATTCCGGTGAAGTCGAGTTCGGACACGCTCTCCTTCCACCCCTACTACACGGTGAAGGACGGCTTTGCCCTCGCCGTGTTCTGCCTGCTCTTTGCGTGGTTCGTCTTCTATGCACCGAACTACCTCGGGCATGCCGACAATTACATCCCCGCCAACCCACTCCAGACGCCCGCGCACATCGTGCCGGAGTGGTACTTCCTGCCGTTCTACGCCATTCTGCGCGCGATCCCGGACAAGCTGATGGGCGTCATCGCGATGTTCGGCTCGATCGCCATTCTTTTCCTGGTGCCGTGGCTCGATACCTCACGGGTGCGCTCGGCGCGCTTCCGCCCGATCTACAAGTGGTTTTTCTGGCTCTTCGTCGTCAACGCCCTGGTGCTCGGCTACCTCGGCGCCAAGTCGCCGGACGGCTGGTATCTCTTCTGGGGCCGCGTCTGCACCGCTTACTACTTCCTCCACTTCCTGGTGATCCTGCCGCTCCTCGGTCTGATCGAGACACCCCGGCCGATGCCACGCAGCATCACCGAGGCCGTGCTCGGTTCAGCCAAGGGCAAGGGCGCCGGCACGGCAACGAGTGCCGCAGGGGCCGCCGCTGCCCCAGAGAAACGCTAGATCAGGGGTGGCAACGACAATGCGTGCTCACATCAAGAACGCCGCACGTACGGCGCTGGCCCTGGTGGCCGTGGCAGGCCTGCTCGCCGCGGCTCCGGGCGAGGCCCGTGCCGCCGGCGACGAGATCTACATCGACAAGCAGCCTTGGAGCTTTGCTGGAATCTTCGGCCACTACGATGCCGTCCAGCTCCAGCGCGGCTTCAAGGTCTACAACACCGTTTGCGCCGGCTGTCATGGCATGAGCCTGCTCTCCTACCGCAATCTCACTGACGAGCACGGCCCTCACATGTCGCCCGAAGCGGTCGCGGCCATTGCCGCCGAGCGCTCGGTCACCGTGCTCGACGAGGACGGCGAGCCCAGCGAACGCCCGGCCATCCTCTCGGACCGCTTCGTTTCGCCCTATCCGAACGAGCAGGCGGCCCGCGCGGCCAACGGCGGAGCCTATCCGCCGGATCTGTCCGTCATCGCCAAGGCGCGCTCGGCCTCCCAGGAAAGCGTCTTTGCGCCGCTCACCTACCTGACCGACATCGTCACCGGTTACCAGGAGGGCGGCCCCGACTACCTCTACGCTCTTCTCGTCGGCTACGTGGATGCGCCCAGCGACGTCGAGATGGGCGAAGGCATGAGCTACAACAAAGCCTTCCCGGGTCACCAGATCGCCATGGCGGCACCGCTCTCGGACGGCTCGGTCGATTATACCGACGGCACCCCGAATTCGCTCGACCAGCAGGCGCGCGACGTGTCGGCGTTCCTGATGTGGGCCGCTGAGCCTCACCTCGAGGAGCGTAAGCAGCTCGGCATCCGGGTCATGATCTACCTCCTGATCCTGACTGTGCTGCTCTATCTCGCCAAGCGGGCGGTCTGGTCGCGCGTCGAGCACTGACGGCTGGCGATCCAGCACCGCTCGGTCAGTCCTGTGCTTCCCAAAATCAAGGCGCTGTCTGGAGAGCAGACAGCGCCTTCTTCGTTCGCCCTCGAGCCATTGGCCAAGCCCGGCCAACGCCCCGTTCGATCCGCGTTTGTCTCCCGCTGTTCCATTGACGTTTACGTCAAACGCCCCCCCCCCCCAACCTGGGCCAAGCTCCGGCGCCCGAGCCCGAACAGGAGACCGAAATGGAACCGCAGCCTGTCACAATCATCGACGTCCGCTTCCTCGAGCACCGTGGGCGCCTCGTGTGCGTCAAGAAGCGCTCCGACGGTGTCATCGAGTTGCATCAGCGCCGCCCCGACGCCAAGCCGCGCACCGGCACGCACTGAGCCCGGCTGGTTCGCTCCCGACATGCCCGGCGGTGCGGCACCTTGCACCACCACCGGCCTGCACTTCGACACTGCTCGAGCGCACCCCGCCAGCCCGCGCATAGCCATCCGCCCTTGACAGCGGCGCCCCGAGTGCCGAGCGTCCGCCCCTGATGGCGCCCGAACGGGCGGTTCCGGCGAAAGGTGCAGGGTATGACGCAATCGGTTCTGGGCATTGTCGGTGGCAGCGGACTCTATGACCTGCCGGGCCTCGCCTTCGCCGAGTGGCGCGACGTGGCGACCCCCTGGGGCGAGCCGTCCGACCAGATCCTGTTCGCCACCGTCGGCGACCTTCCCGTGCGCTTCCTGCCGCGCCACGGTCGGGGCCACCGCCATAGCCCGACGACGATCAACTACCGCGCCAACATCGATGCCCTGAAGCGCGCGGGCGTCACCGATCTCGTCTCCGTTTCGGCCTGCGGCTCGTTTCGCGAGGACCTGCCGCCAGGCAGTTTCGTGCTCGTCGACCAGTTCATCGACCGCACCTTCGCGCGCGAAAAGAGCTTCTTCGGCACCGGCTGCGTCGCCCATGTGGCGATGGCCGATCCGATCAGCCCCGGCCTCGTCGACCTCATCGCGGCAGCGGGCGAGAAGTCCGGCGTCGCCCTCCGGCGCGGCGGCACCTACCTCGTCATGGAGGGTCCGCAGTTCTCCACCCGCGCCGAGAGCAACCTCTATCGCCAGTGGGGCTGCGACGTCATCGGCATGACCAACATGCCGGAAGCCAAGCTCGCGCGCGAGGCCGAGATCTGTTATGCGACCGTCGCGATGGTAACGGATTACGACTGCTGGCACGACGACCACCGCGACGTCGACATCACGGCGATCCTGAGGACGCTCCACGACAACGCCGAACGGGCCCGGCGCCTCGTCGGGCAACTCGCCGCCGATTTCCCCCGCGAACACCCCGCCTGCCCGCTCGGCAGCGATCGCGCCCTCGATTATGCGATCATCACGGCGCCGGAAGCGCGCGATGCCGCCCTCCTCGCCAAGCTCGACGCCGTCGCGGGCCGGGTGCTGGGCTCGTGAGAAGCGGCCAGCCGGAAGGAAAGCTCGCATGTCCGAGATGCTCCTCGAGGCCCGTGACGGGCCGGTCGCCGTCCTGACGCTCAACCGTCCGGAGCGGCTCAACGCACTGAACGTGGACCTCCACCGCCAGCTCACCGCTGCCCTCGACCGGGTGGCAGGCGATCCGACATGTCGGGCCGTCGTCCTCACCGGCGCCGGCCGCGCCTTTTCGACCGGCCAGGACCTTTCAGAGCGCCTCGTCAGCGAGGGCGCGCCCCCGCCCGACCTCGCCCACTCGATCGAGGCCCGCTATACGCCCCTCGTCATGCGCCTGCGCAACCTGCCAAAGCCGCTCGTCATCGCCGTGAACGGCATCGCGGCGGGGGCGGGCGCCTCGCTCGCGCTCCACGGCGACATCACCATCGCGGCTCGCTCGGCGCACTTCATACAGTCCTTCGCCAAGGTCGGCCTGATGCCGGACTGCGGTGGCACTTGGCTTTTGACGCGGCTGATCGGCGGCGCCCGGGCGCGAGGTCTCGCGATGCTCGCCGAACCGCTGCCCGCCGAGGAAGCCGCCACGATGGGCCTCATTTGGCGCGCCGTGCCGGACGACGAACTCATGACGCACGCGCTCGCCATCGCCCGAAAGCTGGCGGCCGGCGCCCCGCGTGCCCTGCTCGCCACCCGCGAGGCGGTCGCCTCGGCCCATTCCAACACCCTCGCCGAGCAGCTCGCCCTCGAACGCGACCTCCAGGGGCGCCTCGGCTCCGAGCCGGACTATCGCGAGGGCGTCCGCGCCTTCGTGGAAAAGCGCGAGCCGAACTTCACTGGTGCGCCCGCCCCAACGGCACCCGGTGGAGAACCGCCGGCCGCCGAACCGGGGCCCGCCACAGGAGCCTGACGCAATGTCCGAGGCCTATCTCGTCGATGGCATCCGCACCCCGATCGGGCGCTACGGCGGTGCGCTCTCGGCCGTCCGTCCCGACGATCTCGCGGCCCATGTCATCCGTTCGCTTCTCGCGCGCCATCCCGCCATCGTGCCGGACGCGATCGACGACATCGTCCTCGGCTGCGCCAATCAGGCCGGCGAGGACAACCGCAACGTCGCGCGCATGGCGGCCCTCCTGGCGGGGCTGCCCGCGTCGGTGACGGGGACCACGGTCAACCGCCTGTGCGGCTCCGGTCTCGACGCCATCGCGATCGCGGCCCGCCAGATCAAGTCGCGCGAGGCCGACCTCGTCGTTGCCGGTGGCGTCGAGAGCATGAGCCGGGCACCGTTCGTGATGGGCAAGGCGGCGGAGGCCTTCTCCCGCGATGCCCGCATCCACGACACGACCATCGGCTGGCGGTTCGTCAACCCGGCCATGGAGTCCGCCTACGGGACCGACTCGATGCCGGAGACGGCCGAGAATGTCGCGGCCGAATTCGCCGTCTCGCGCACCGACCAGGATGCATTCGCCCACCGTTCCCAGGAGCGCGCCGCCGACGCGATCGCGCGCGGTCGCCTCGCTCGCGAGATCGCCCCGGTCGTCATCCCGCGTCGCAAGGGCGATCCGGTCGTCGTGACGACGGACGAGCACCCGCGGGCCACCACCCTCGAGATGCTCGCGGGGCTCGCAACGCCCTTCCGCAAGGGTGGAACGGTGACCGCCGGCAACGCGTCCGGCGTCAACGATGGCGCGGCCGCCCTGCTCGTGGCCTCCGAGACTGCAATCGAGCGCTTCGGGCTCCTCCCGTTGGCCCGCATCGTGGGCGCCGCGACGGCCGGGGTGCCGCCGCGCGTCATGGGGATCGGGCCGGCTCCGGCGACGGAAAAACTCGCGCGCCGCCTCGGCCTCGGGATCGCCGACTTCGACGTCATCGAACTGAACGAGGCCTTCGCCGCCCAGGCGCTCGCCGTCCTGCGCCAGCTCGGCTTGCCGGACGACGCCGCGCACGTGAACCCGAACGGCGGCGCCATCGCGCTCGGGCATCCACTGGGCATGTCCGGTGCCCGTCTCGCCCTGACGGCCGCGTTGGAACTTGGCGACCGTGGCGCGCGCCGCGCCCTCTGCACCATGTGCATCGGGGTCGGCCAGGGCATCAGCCTCGCGCTCGAGCGCGTCTGACCGCACTCTTCCCGCCGACGCGGGTCGGCTCCGACACCGGACCGGGCGTCAGAACATGAGTTGCATCTTCAGCCAATCCGGAAGCATCCGGTCGGCGACCTCGGCGAGAGCGAAGGCGATGAGCGCCAGCAGGAACAGCGCGGGCAACGCCGCCAGGGCACATTTGAGGAAGAATCCGACGAGCCGCCAGAACGGCACATCGATGCCGACCAGGACGGATTCCCGGGCTGCTCGGGCGGCTGCGCGCCGCTGCTCGTCCTTGGCGACACGGAACGATCGCGGCAGGTCGTCCGCACGCCGCTCGCCATCCAGCGAAAGGGCCATATCATTCATGCTTGCCTCCCGGCACGCTGCTGGTATCACCCCCCGGCACCCCCGGTGCACTTATGCCACCGCGAGCGGACGACATCAGGGCACACGCTCGCGGCGATCCCAAGGCAAGCCCGAACGACAATCGCGCCCAAGAGGGTAACCACCGTGCTCGATCTGAAGTCACTGGTCCGCACCATCCCGGACTATCCCAAGCCCGGCATCATGTTCCGCGACGTCACGACGCTGCTCTCGAACGCGGCCGGATTTCGCCAGTGCATCGCGGAACTCGCCTCGCCCTTTCACGACAAGGGCGTGCAGCTCGTTGCCGGCATCGAGGCGCGCGGCTTCATCCTCGGAGGGGCGGTCGCCGACCGGCTCGGCTGCGGCTTCGTGCCGATCCGCAAGAAGGGCAAGCTGCCGGGTAAGGCGATCGGCCAGGACTACGAACTCGAATACGGCATCGACGCCATCGAGATCCACGAGGATGCAATCGCGCCTGGCGAGCGCGTCCTGCTGATCGACGACCTCATCGCCACCGGAGGGACGGCGCGGGCCGCGGTCAAATTGCTGCGCCACGTATCGGCTGAAATCGTCGGCGCCGCCTTCGTCGTGGACCTTCCCGACCTCGGCGGCCGCGGCAGACTCGAGGCGAGCGGCATCGCCTGCCACGCGCTGATGGCGTTCGAGGGCCACTGAACCGCGCCCGGGTGCGACGACGAGGAACGGACCCGGCCATGGGCGTGGAACAGTTCGATGCCGCCAGTCATGCCGAACGCGAGCGGGCACAGCGCGACGCTCTACGCCCGCTCGCTGGCCGCCCGGGCCGCCACACGATCGCCTGCCCGCGTTGCGGCGATGGGGGCGCCGAGGTCGAGGTCACACCACAGCCGCCCCACGGCATCTGGTATCGCTTGCGCTGCGGCTCCTGTAGCTTCAACGCGCTGGTACTCGAGGCGACGGGCGGCCCGCGCACGACCTGACGCCGGAGTGAGCCCCACAATCTGGCACTGAACCCTTCTGGAGGCCGAGGGATGCGTATCGACGGACGCCCCATGCGGACCATCTGGGTCGAGGACGACGGCTGGAGCGTCGGCATCATCGACCAGATCGAACTGCCCCACCGGTTCCGGACGCGCCGGCTGGAGAGCTGCGCGGAAGCGGCCCACGCCATCAAGTCGATGCAGGTGCGTGGCGCACCGCTGATCGGGGCGACCGCCGCGTATGGCGTCGCCCTCGCGATGCGCCGCGATCCGGGCGATGCCGCGCTCGAGGACGCGATCGCGCATCTCGCCGCCCAGCGCCCGACCGCCGTCAACCTCCGCTGGGCACTCGATCGCATGTTCGAGACCCTCGCCCCGCTGCCCGCGGCCGAGCGCGCCCGGGCGGCCTACACGCGGGCAGCCCGGCTGTGCGACGACGATGTCGAGACCTGCCGGCGGATCGGCGAACACGGGCTCCCCATCATCCGCGCCCTTGCCGAGCGCAAGGCCGGCAAACCGGTGGAGATCCTGACGCACTGCAACGCGGGCTGGCTCGCCTGCGTCGACTGGGGCACCGCGACGTCCCCCATTTATCAGGCCCACGACCTCGGCATTCCGGTCCATGTCTGGGTCGACGAGACCCGCCCCCGAAACCAAGGCGCCGCCATCACCGCCTACGAACTCGGCGCGCACGGCGTCCCCCACACCATTGTCGTCGACAACGCTGGCGGCCACCTGATGCAGCGCGGCCGGGTCGACATGTGCATTGTCGGCACCGACCGCACGACGGCGACCGGCGATGTAGCCAACAAGATCGGCACATATCTCAAGGCGCTCGCCGCCCACGACAACGGCGTGCCCTTCTACGTGGCCTTGCCCTCGTCGACCATCGACTGGACGATCCGCGACGGCTTTTCCATCCCGATCGAGGAGCGGGACGGTGAGGAGGTCCTCTCGATGACGATCCGCACCGCCGACGGCGGGCTGTCACGGGGGGAGATCGCGGCACCGGGCTCGCCGGCCGCCAATCCGGCCTTCGACGTCACCCCGGCACGGCTCGTCAGCGGGCTCATCACCGAGCGGGGCGTCTGCGCCGCGACGCAGCAAGGTCTGGCATCGCTCTTTCCGCACGAGGCCGCGCACGCCATGAGCGCCGAAACGGACGCATGACGGGCGAACCCGAGAGCATCCTCGAAGTCGACGTCGCCATCGTTGGCGGCGGCTCGGCGGGCTGCATCATCGCGCGTCGTCTCGCCGATGCCAGGCCCGACTGGCGCATCCTGCTGATCGAGGCGGGCCCGGCCGACGAGGGCGACCCGACGCTGACCGACATCAGCCGGCTCGACGAGCAACGGCCGGAGCTCGACTGGGGCTTTCGGGCTGCACCGCACGAAGGTGGTCCCGCCGAACTCGCCTATGCCCGCGCCCGCGCTCTCGGCGGCTGCGGCAACCACAACGATTGCGCCTTTCTCATCCCCCCGCCGAGCGACTTCGAGGCCTGGGTCGCGGCCGGTGCACGGGGCTGGGGACCCAACGACGTCGCCCCGTTCTTTGCGCGCATCGAAGAGCGCGTACATGTCGAGAGACACCCGCCGCTCTCGCCCGTCTCGCGCGCATTCATTGCCGCCGGCAACGAGTTGGGACTGCCGACCCGGGACTTTCGGGACGGCATCGAGGAGGGCGTCGGCGCATTTCCCCTCAATGCCCGTGGCGCGATCCGCCAGTCGTCCTCGGTCGCCTACCTGCACCCGATCGACCTGCTGCCCGCCAATCTGATCCTCTGGACCGAGACCCTGGTCGAGCGCATCCTTTTCGAGGACCGCCGCGCCACCGCCATCGAAACGACGCGCGGCGGGGTCTCGGTTGCCGGCGAACTGGTCCTCTCGGCAGGCGCCATTCAGACGCCGCAGCTCCTGATGGTCTCGGGCATCGGACCGGCCGGTGCGCTCGCGGCCCACTCGATCCCGGTGCTGCACGATGTCGCAGGCATCGGATCGCATCTCCTCGACCACCCGGCGGCGGCGGTCACGTTCGAACTCGCCCATCCGGTGCCCGCATGGTCGATCACGCCCTTCGAGGCTACGATGCTGATCCGCATCGATGCCGATGCCCCCGCCCCCGACGTTCTCTTCCACTTCGGTCTGCGCGTCAGGGAAAAATACGAGGAGGACCCCCGCCTCGGCCGATTGGTCAACGGCGTCAAATTGTCACCGAACGTCACGCGGGCGCGCAGCGAGGGCTACATTGGCCTCACCGGTCCGCGCATCGGCGATGCACCGCGGATTTCCCTCTGCTACCTTTCCGATCCCGAAGGCTACGACCGCCGCATCCTGCGCGCGGCGATGCGCTTTGCCCGCCGCATCATGGAGGCCCCCTCCTTCCGCGCCATAGCATCGAGGGAGGTCGCCCCGGGCCCGGGCGTCACCACCGACGCCGAGCTGGACGCCCACATCGATCGCGTCGTCGAAACCGTTTATCATCCATCGGGAACCTGCCGGATGGGCGATCCCCGGGACCCCCGATCGGTCGTTGCCCCGGATCTCGGCGTGTGTGGTCTCGCCAATGTCACGGTTGCGGACGCGAGTGTGTTCCCGACCATGGTGACGACGAACATCAACAGCGCCGTCATGATGATTGGCGAACGCGCCGCCGCACTTCTCGCCGCGCGGCACTTGCGCTGAATCGTGGCTCAGGGAACGGCGAGCGCGACCGCATCCCCGATGGTGATCACCCCCGCCGACACCACCTCGGCCGTTACCCCGCCGTGGCCGCGCACGGCATTGTACCCACCGGACCCGAGGGCCTCCTCCATCCGGCTGCATGGCGCGCAGGGACCGGTGACACGCAGCTTCGCCGTGCCGATCTCGATCACGCGATGGCGCAGCGCCAGCAGATTGATGCCCGCGACCGCGATGTTCCGGCGCAGCAGCTCCGGCCCGATTTCCGCCCGCCCGAGAAGGCTCGCGATGACGCAAAGGTGCTCCCACTGCACGAGTGTCACCGCCCTTTTTCCCTCCCTCATCCGGTGATCGCCGACGAGGCCTTGGGGCAAGACGTCGACGCACTCGCGCAACGTCATCGGCGCGCGCCGGGCCGGCCGCACTGCGATCCAGCGCACACGACCCGGGCCCGCATGGCGCGTGGTCAGCGCCTCGATGACGCCCTCGCCGAACGGTGCCGCGCCGCCCGACCGGTTGCCGTCCGGTTCGCGCAATTTCACTCCTCCACGCTCGCGCCCGCCACTCAGACCGGCACCTGGATGATCGCCTTGAGACCGCCGAGAGGACTGTCCTCCAGCCAGATGTCACCGCCGTGTGTTCGCGCGATGTCGCGAGAGATCGCGAGCCCGAGGCCGGTGTTGCCGACGTCCTGGTTGCGGGCGGTGTCGAGGCGGTAGAAGGGACGGAAAACCTCCTCGCGTTTGTCGGCGACGATGCCGGGGCCGTCGTCGTCGACCTCGATGCGCAGCCAGTGCCCGTCGAGTCCTACGCTCACTTGCACCGTCTTGGCATAGCGCACGGCATTGGTGACGAGATTTGTGATCGCACGCTTCAGCGCCCGTCGCTTGATCGAGACGACCATCGGGCCGTCGTGCGCCATTTTCAGCTCGAAGCGCCGCGAGAGGCGGGCGGCCTCCTGCTCGATTTCGGCGATCAGGGCGCGCACATCGTGCAGCGCCGTCTCCTCCCCGCTGCTCCCCTTGGCGAAGGACATGTAGTCCTCCAGCATCGCCTGCATCTCCTCGACATCGCTCTTCAGCGCGTCCGTATCGACCCTCCCGTCGATCATCGCCAATTCCAGCCGGAATCGCGTCAGGATGGTCCGGAGGTCGTGGCTGACGCCGGCGAGCATGGCGGTGCGCTGCTCCACGTGGCGCTCGATCCGATCGCGCATTTCGATGAACGCGCTCGCGGCCTGGCGCACCTCGCGCGCACCCCTGGCGCGGAAATCCTCCGGCACCGGCCGCCCCTTGCCGAAGGCGTCGGCCGCCTCCGCCAGGCGCACCACCGGCTTGATCTGGTTGTGCAGAAAAAGAATGGCGACGGTCAGGAGGACGAGGGACGTGCCGACCATCCAGATGAGGAAGATGTGCGAGTTGGAGGCATATGTCTGGCTGCGATGCGTGATGAAGCGCAGCACCGCGTCCTCGAGGCGGATTTGAATCTCGACGTGCCGCGAGCGTCCGACCGTGTCGATCCAGTAAGGCCGCGAAACGTGGCGTGCGAGTTCGTTCGAAAGCGTGCGATCGAGGAGGTCGAAATAGGGCCGTGGCCGCTCGGGCGGCAGTTCACCCTTCGGCAACACCTGGACGGAAAGCCCCATGCGCTGGCGCGCCACCTCGATGAGGCCGGCGTAATTGTCCTGTTCGCCGTAGTCCTGGTACATGTCGATGACGGCCGCGATGCTGCCCGCCGTCGCCTCCGACAAGCGGCGCGTCATCGCCTCCCAGTGCCGCTCCATGAAGATGAAAGCGACGACCGACTGCAACAACACCATCGGCGCGATGATGATGATGAGGGCACGCGCATAGAGCCCCTTCGGCAGGAACGACCACAGCGACTGGCCGAACCGGCGCAGTCGTCCGCCGAGGCCGCTCGTCGCGCCTTGGCTCTCGTCACTGTCGAGGATCGCAACCATCAGTCGGTATGCAGGATATAGCCTTTTCCACGCACGGTCTGCAGATAGACGGGATTGGCCGGATCGACCTCGATCTTGCGGCGCAATCGGTTGATCTGGACGTCGATCGCCCGCTCGTTGCCGATCCCCTCGTCGGTCACGAGTTCATGGCGCGGGATCGGCTGACCGGCCTGTTGGGCGAACTGGCGCAGCAGATCCCGCTCGCGCTCCGTGAGCCGTATGGTCTCCCCGTCTCGCTGCAATTCGCCCCGCGTGACATGGAAGACGAACGGTCCGATCCTCACCTCGTCGCTCGAGATGCTCGTCGTCGCACGTCGCCGCAGGATGTTGTTGATCCGCAGCAACAGCTCGCGCGGCTCGAACGGTTTCGGCAGATAGTCGTCGACGCCCGCCTCGAGCCCCTTGATGCGGTCGTCCGGCTCGGACTGGGCCGTCAGCATCAGGATCGGCAGGCCGGCGAATTGACCGGACCTCAATTCGCGCGCGAACGCCAGCCCATCGACCCCCGGCATCATGATGTCGAGCACGACGAGGTCGAAGGCGAGCCCTTCCATCGCCGAACGGGCCGACTCGACGTCGCGCGCGGTCGTTGCTCGAAAGCCGTTCTCCAACAGGTAGCGTCCGATCAGTTTGCGGATGCGCTGGTCGTCATCGACGACGAGGACGTGCGGCGCATCGTCCGATGGCGGCTTGATGCCGTCACCCAGTGCGGAGATCCGATTCATCGCGTCCCTCCACCTCCTCATGTCTCGCCCCGAGGCGAGCTTCGTTGCGCACCCGACGAGCCTTGCTGATTCCGACGAGGAATTGCTCGACCGCGCAACGGCCATCGGCATCGAGACCATCCAGCGCCCCGCCGACCCGGCGGATTTGCGGCGCTATGAGCTGGGCGAACAAGGCCGCACCGCGCTCGGTTGCGAACAACAATCGCTCGCGGCGGTCCTGCTCGCCGGCCCGCTGCTCGATCAACCCTTCGTCGACCAACTGCTTCAGCACGCGGGCGAGACTTTGCTTGGTGATTTTCAGGATGTCGAGCAGATCGGCGACCCTGAGACCCGGCCTGAAGTTGACGAAATGCAGCACGCGGTGATGCGCCCGCCCGTAGCCGAGCGCCTCGAGCATCTCGTCCGGATCGGAAATGAAATCGCGGTAGGCGAAAAAGAGCTGCTCGATGACGCGCACGATCGGATCATCACCGTTCTTGACGGCTTCGGCGGGCTCTGCCTGCCCCGCCGCCCCGCCCTGGCCCCGGTTGGCGGCAACCAGCGTTTCCGCACTGAGGTCGTTTGCAGCCATCTGCGCCTCGTTCCTCGCTGGCCGATCGCCCGTCCCCGGCAAGAGCCCTGGGCTGTGCGGGCCCGGACCGACGCCTGCGATAGGCGCTCAAGCCTCACCAGCCGCCGCGATCATGGTCGCGAACGGCATTTAGGTCAACCATGTTGACATATCATCGGTCGGTTGATACCTGTCGCGGATGCCGCCATTTGCGCAACATTGTTGCGTGGCGCGCCCAGAAAACAGCAACACCGTGAAATTGCGGCCAAATCGGAGCGGCCGTTGGGAGAACGACAATGGCCGGTGCGCCCTATCACGATCGCGATGGTTGGATCTGGTTCGACGGCGAGTGGAAACCTTGGCGCGAGGCGAATCTGCACGTCCTGAGCCATGGTCTGCATTACGCTTCGAGCGTCTTCGAGGGCGAGCGCGCCTATGGTGGCGAGATTTTCAAGCTCGAGGAGCACACGGAACGGCTCTATGAAAGTGCCCGCTGGCTCGACTTCGAGATCCCGTTTTCGCCGGCCACGCTCAATGAAGCCTCGCGCGAGGCGGTCCGCCGCAATGGCCTCGTCGACTGCTACATCCGCCCGATCGCCTGGCGCGGCAGCGGCCAGATGGGTGTCGCCGCGCAGAACGCCGGTGTCCATGTCGCCATCGCCGCTTGGGATTGGGGCTCCTATTTCGACCCGGCCCAACGCCTCAGGGGCATCCGGTTGCGCCATGCCGACTACCGCCGGCCCGATCCGGCAACCATCCCCTGCAAGGCCAAGGCGGCTGGGCTCTACATGATCTGCACCCTCGAAAAGCACAAGGCCGAGGCCCGCGGCTACGCCGACGCCCTGATGCTCGACTATCGCGGCAACGTCGCCGAATGCACCGGCGCCAACATCTTCTTCATCAAGGATGGCACCATCCACACGCCCCGCCCCGACGCCTTCCTCGACGGCATCACCCGGCGCACCGTGATCGATCTCGCCCGCAGGCGCGGCTACACTCTCGAAGAACGCATCATCTCGCCGACCGAACTGGCCAGCTTCAGCGAGTGCTTCATCACCGGCACCGCCGCCGAAATCACACCCGTCTCCGAGATCGGTGACTTCCACTACAAGCCCGGCGCGATCACCGAAACTCTGCTCAACGACTACATGGCGGTCGTTCGCCCGAAGGCCGCCGTCGCCGAATAGTCGCACTGTCGCTCGAGCCCGATTCCAGGAATGCCAGGCCGCCCGGCACCACGCCGGGCGGCATTTCTTTTCGAGCTTGACGTTGCAACATACCGAACGGTATGTATTTGGAGTGCTGCGGGGGCAAGCCCGTCAACCCGTCGCGAAATCGCCGCGGATGTGAGCGATCGTCTCGAAGGTCACGTCGAGGTGCTGCTCGCTGCGCGAAGTCAGCTACGGAGATCGGGATGACACAACGGGAAAAACTCGTCACCTTCCTGTGGTTCGACCACGGCGAAGCGAAAAGGGCAGCGGAGTTCTATGCCGCGACATTTCCCGACAGCAAAGTCGAACGGGTGAACACCGCGCCCGGTGATTTCCCCGGCGGCAAGCAAGGAATTGAACTCACCGTCGAGTTCACTCTGCTCGGGCGCAAGTTCATCGGCCTCAACGGCGGTCCGATCGTCACGCCGAACGAAGCCGTCAGCTTCATGGTGCTGACCGAAAGCCAGAGCGAAACCGACCGTTATTGGAACGCGATCGTCGGCAACGGCGGTACGGAGAACGCGTGCGGCTGGTGCAAGGACCGCTGGGGCCATTCGTGGCAGATCACGCCGAGATTGCTGATGGATCTGACGACAGGATCGGACCGCGCCAAGGCCAAGCGCGCCTTCGAGGCCATGATGACGATGAAGAAAATCGATATCGCGGCGCTCGAGGCCGCGGTCGGAGCCGGATGAAGGAGCAAAATCATGACCTATGTCGACGGCTTCGTGATCGCGGTCCCGACCGCCAACAAACAGAAGTTCATCGATCACGCCAACGAAGGTGACGGCGTCTTCATCGATCTCGGCGCCCTGCGCGTCATCGAATGCTGGGGCGACGACATCAAGGATGGCAAGTTGACCGATTTCCGTCGCGCCGTTCAGGCCAAGGACGACGAGACGGTCGTCTTTTCCTGGATCGAATGGCCCGACAAGGCGACACGCGATGCGGCCTTCGCGACGATGATGGAGTGGATGAAAAATCCCGGAACGGGCGACCCGCGGATGGACCCCTCGAGGAACCCCATGCCGTTCGACGGCAAGCGATTGATCTACGGCGGTTTTGCGCCGATCGTCGAGGTCGCTTCCAAGGAATAGGCTCGAGGAGCGAAACGCCATGCCCGGCACGATCCGCCTCCACCGCGTCCTGACGGCAAAGCCCGAGAAGGTCTACCGGGCCTTCCTCGATCCCGACGCATTGGCGCGCTGGCTGCCGCCGAACGGCTTCACCGCCAAGGTCCATCACCTCGAGGCCAAGGTCGGCGGCACGTTTCGCATGTCATTCACGAATTTCACGAGCGGCAAGAGCCATGACTTCGGCGGCGCCTACCGCGAGCTGAAGCCGGCCACGCGCTTGCAGTACACCGACGTCTTCGACGATCCGAACCTGCCCGGCGAGATGCTGGTGACCGTCGACCTGACGGCGGTCTCGGTCGGCACCGAAATCAGCATCGTGCAGGAAGGGGTGCCGGACGCCATCCCGCCGGAGGCCTGCTATCTCGGTTGGCAGCAGTCGCTCTCGAGCCTGGCCCGGCTGGTCGAGCCCGAAATCCCAGATTGAGGCATTGGAGACAAGGACATGGCAAACCGGCATGGCGACTTCATCTGGTACGAACTGCTGACCTCCGATGCGGACGCGGCGCAAGCCTTCTATGGCGACATATTCGGCTGGTCGGCGCGGGATTCCGGCCAGCCGGCGATGGACTACCGGCTGTTCGCCATGAGCGGAATCGATGTCGGCGGGCTCATGCAGATCAACGAGGAGATGAAGGCGGGCGGCGCGCGCCCCCTTTGGCTCGGCTATATCGCCGTCGACGATGTCGATGCCAGCGCAGCGGCGATTGCCAAGGCGGGCGGCGCGTTGCAGATGCCGGCGATGGACATTGCCGGCGTCGGCCGCATCGCGATGGTGACGGACCCGCAAGGCGCCCCGTTCTACATCATGCGCGGGATGAGCGATGGAGAGAGCCACGCCTTTGCCTATGACAAGCCGCGCCTCGGCCATTGCGCCTGGAACGAACTGGCGACGTCCGATCAGCCGGCAGCAATGGCGTTCTATGCGGATCGCTTCGGCTGGAAGAAGGACGGTGAGATGCCCATGGGCCCGATGGGCGCCTATGAATTCTTCCGCCGCGCCGATGTGCCCGGCATCTTCGCCGGAGTCATGACCAAGCCGAAGGAGTTGCCGATTTCACTCTGGACCTACTACTTCCGCGTGGCCGATGTCGATGTGGCGGTGGAGCGCACCGGGCATGGCGGCGGCCAGATCCTGCACGGACCGATGGAAATCCCAGGCGGTGAGTTCGCGGTCAACGCGCTCGATCCACAGGGCGCCATGTTCGCCTTCGTCGGACCGCGCAAGTAGGCGGCTCGACCCGCGATATCCGCTCGAAGGGAGATTGGCACCATGGGCGCACCCGCCAGGATCACGGTGGAAACGACCGTCCGGGCGCCCGTCGCCGAGGTCTGGCGCGCCTATACCAATCCGCGTGACATCGAGCGCTGGAACGCGGCCTCCGACGATTGGCACACGACTTCGGCAACGGTGGACCTGCGCGAGGGAGGCGCCTTTTCCTCGCGCATGGAGGCCAAGGACGGGAGCGTCGGCTTCGATTTCGCGGGCACCTACACCAGGATCGTCGAGCACGAACTGATCGAGTACGCGTTCGGTGACCGCTCGGCCCGGGTGGAGTTCGCCAAACTACCCGATGGCGTGCGCGTTCGCGTCACCTTCGAGGCCGAGGCGACCTTTTCCCTCGACCAACAGCGCGATGGCTGGCAGGCCATCCTCGACAACTTCGCCCGTCACGTCGAGGCGAAGGGCCGTGGCTGACGGCCCCGATCATCGCTCGTTCCTTCGAACCGACTTCTTGCCGCCGTCCGCTCGGCTCCGCCGCGTGCCCGAGTCGCCTTGACGGACGTCGAAACGCCTGTTCTCGACCTCGTGACCCACCGCCGAGCCGATTTACATCGGCGCCGCGCGGTGCCAAGGCTGTCACAAAAGCTTCATCTGGAGATCGAGGCATGGTCGACGACGGTGCGTTTCCCAAACCCCGCATGGGCGAGCCCTACCTGCTGACCCCCGGCCCTCTCACCACGGCCATCGAGGTGAAGGAGGCGATGCTGCGCGACTGGGGCTCGTGGGACGGCGATTTCCGCGCCATGACGGGCGATGTCTGCCGCAGACTCCTCGCCATGGCCGGCGACACGGGAGAGCACTATGCCTGCGTTCCGATGCAGGGCTCGGGCTCGTTTTCGGTCGAAGCGATGCTGGGCACGCTCGTACCCCGGGACGGCAAGGTCCTGGTCCTGGCGAACGGCGCCTATGGGCAACGGGCAGCCGAGACCCTGCGTTACCTCGCACGCGACCATGTCGTGATCGACAAGGGCGACTACCTTCCACCGCGCGGCGAGGAGGTCGCCGCCGCATTGGACGGCGACAAGGCCATCAGCCACGTCGTCGTCATCCATTGCGAGACCTCCTCGGGCATTCTCAACCCGATCGAGGAGATCGCCGAGGTGGTCGCGGCGCGCGGCCGCAAGCTGTTGATCGACAGCATGTCGGCGTTCGGCGCCATTCCGCTCGACGTCGGTCGGACCCCGTGCGAGGCAATCGTCTCTTCGGCCAACAAGTGCATAGAGGGCGTGCCCGGTTTCGGTTTCGTCATCGCGAAAAGGAGCGCGCTCGAGGCCGCCAAGGGAAACAGCCACTCGCTGGCCCTCGACCTCCATGCCCAGTGGGCCTATCTGCAGAAGACCGGACAGTGGCGTTATACGCCGCCGACGCATGTCCTGGCCGCGTTCCAGAAGGCCCTCGACATGCACGCGGCAGAGGGCGGCGTTCTGGCTCGCGGGGCGCGCTACCGCAACAATCGCGATGTGATGGTCGAGGGCATGCGGGCGCTCGGTTTCGAGACGCTGCTCGCCGACCGCTGGCTTTCGCCGATCATCGTCACCTTCTTCAACCCTGCCGATCCGTCATTCGAGTTCAACCGATTCTATGAACTGATGAAGGCCGACGGGTTCATCATTTACCCTGGCAAGCTCACGGTCGCCGACAGCTTCCGCATCGGCTGCATCGGTCGGATGGACGGTGCGGTGATGCGGGCCGTCGTGGCCGCCGCCGGACGGGCGCTCGCGGCGATGGGCGTGCGCAGCGCCGCCCCCCCGGCCGAGGCACTGGCCGAGCGCGCCAAGCTCGCAGCCTGAATGCCGATCCGAGGAGCCCGGTAAGGAGCCCCCATGCCGAGAACCATCGCCGTGAACGGCCGCACCTATCCCTGGCCGAAGCGTACCGCCATCGCCATCTGCCTCGACGGTTGCGAGCCGGCCTACCTCGATGCCGCGATCACCGCCGGCCTGATGCCGACGCTCGCGCGCATCCGCGCCGAAGGCACGGACCGCATCGCCCATTCGGTGATCCCGTCCTTCACCAATCCCAACAACCTTTCCATCGCGACCGGACGGCCGCCCAGCGTGCATGGCATCTGCGGAAATTATCTCTACGACCGTGAAACCGGCGAGGAGGTGATGATGAACGACGTGCGCTTCCTGCGCGCGCCGACCATCTTTGCCGGCTTCCACGATGCCGGCGCCAAGGTCGCCATCGTCACGGCCAAGGACAAACTGCGTGCGCTGCTGGGCGCGGGGCTGCGTTTCGCAGAGGGCCGCGCCATCTGCTTTTCCTCCGAGCGATCCTCGGCGACCACCCGCGCCGAGCATGGCCTCGACGACGCCGCCGCCTGGCTGGGCCGCGCGGTACCGGATGTTTATTCGGCCGAACTTTCCGAGTTCGTTTTCGCGGCCGGAGTAAAGCTCCTCGCCGAGTTCCGGCCCGACATCATGTATCTGACCACCACTGATTTCATCCAGCACAAGTACGCGCCGGGCGATTCCGTCGCGAACGACTTCTACGCCATGTTCGACCGCTATCTCGGCGAACTCGACGCCCTCGGTGCGGCCATCGTGGTCACCGCCGATCACGGTATGAAGCCCAAGCACCTCGCCGACGGCTCACCGGCCGTCGTCTATGTCCAAGACCTCCTCGACCAGTGGCTCGGCCGTGCGGCCGCACGGGTGATCCTGCCGATCACCGACCCCTACGTCGTCCATCATGGCGCGCTCGGCTCGTTCGCGACGGCCTACCTGCCGGATGGCTCGGACCGAAATGCCATCGTCGAGCGCCTGAGGCGGGTGCCCGGTATCGACGTCGTGCTGACCGGGCAGGAGGCTGTCACCCGCTTCGAATTGCCCGCCGACCGCATCGGCGACATCGTCCTCACCTCGGGCGAGAACATGACCATCGGCACGAGCGCCGACCGCCATGACCTTGCCGCCCTCGACGTTCCCTTGCGCAGTCACGGCGGCCTCACCGAGCAGGCTGTCCCCTTCATCGTCAACCGGCGCATGGACCTGCCGGCAGCGCCGACGCTGCGCAATTTCGATGCCTTCGAGATCGCTTGCGACGCGGGCGCGGAGTAGGCCATGTCCCCGATCCCCTACCGCATCGGGATATCTCCCTTCGGCGGCATCGAGGACAGCGGCAGCGGCAACGGCTACGAGGAAGGCGTCGTAGAGGCGATGAAGAGCGACACCAACGTCAAAACGTTCTCGCTACCGTGGTAGGCGCACATGTTTGATCTGGCAGTCGTCGGTGCCGGGATCGTCGGCCTTGGTCATGCCCTTGCGGCCGCACGCCGGGGGCTCGATGTGCTGGTCGTCGACCGCGATGCCCAGGCCAACGGTGCCAGCATCCGCAATTTCGGTCTCGTCGTCGTCACCGGCCAGCGGCAGGGCGAGGATCGCAGGCGCGCCGAACGCAGCCGCGACATCTGGCTCGAGATCGCCGGGCCGGCCGGCATCGCGATCGAGCACCGGGGGCTTTTGGTTGCCGCAAGGCGACCCGAGGCAATGGCGCTGCTGGAGGCCTACGCGGCGACCGGGATCGATGGTGACTGCCGCCTGCTGTCGCGCGGCGAGTTGCTCGCCCTACAACCGCAGCTCGAGGGAGCCGCGCTCGCCGGCGGCTTGCACGGTCCCCAAGAGCTCCGCGTCGAATCCCGGTTGGCCCTGCCACGGCTCGCGGACCATCTCGCCCGTCGGTTCGGCGTCGAGTTCCGCTTCGGCACCACCGTCACCGACGTCGCCCCTCCCGTCCTCGAAACCTCCGCCGGCCGCATCGAGGCCGCCAAGGTGATCGTATGCCCCGGCGATGATCTGACCGGCCTCTATGGCGCGCACATCGCGGCGCGCGAGGTGACCCGCTGCAAGTTGCAGATGCTGCGTCTTGCCGATCCCGGCTTTCGTCTGCGGGCGGCAATCGTCTCCGACCTCAGCCTGCTGCGCTACGGCGGCTTTGCGGACCTGCCAGCGGCAGCGCCATTGCGCCGGCGCCTCGAGGCCGAACAGCCCGAGATGCTCGCGAACGGGGTCCATGTCATCGCGGTCCAGAGCGCCGACGGATCGCTCGTCGTCGGCGACTCCCACCATTACGCCCCGACCCCGGACCCATTTGCTTCCCAGTTGGTTGATCGGCTCATCCTCGACGAGTTCGAGGCCCTTTTCGGCCCTCGTCGCCTTGCTGTCTCCGCACGCTGGACAGGCACCTATTCCTCGGCCGCAGGCTCGGCCTTCCGCGACGCGCCCCATCCCGATGTCCGCCTCGTGATGGTGACCAGCGGAACCGGTGCCAGCACGGGCTTTGCGATCGGCGAGGAAACCGTCGCCGAACTTTTCGATTAGGGACCCGGGGCATGACGCTTCAGCATACCGAAGGCGAGTCCAACCGCTCGGAGGCCCGCGCGCGCTGGCAGGCGGGCCAGGATCACGCCGCGAGCCGCGAACTCCTCGAGCGCGATGCCGCCGCCTTCCTGCACCAGAGCCTTTCCAGTCCCTGCGTGCTGACCATCGCCAAGGCCGAAGGCATCTGGATCGAGGATCTGGCCGGCCGTCGCTACATGGATTTCCACGGCAATTCGGTCCACCACATCGGCTATCGCCATCCCCGCCTCGTCGCCGCGCTGAAGGCGCAACTGGACGACCTGACGTTCTCCCCGCGTCGCTTCGCCAATGAGGTCGCGCTGGAACTCGCCGAGCGGCTCGGCGCGATGGCTCCGGGCGATCTCGGCAAGGTGCTGTTCACGACAGGCGGATCGGACGCCAACGAGGTCGCGCTGAAGATCGCGCGGGCGGCCACCGGACGCTTCAAGACCCTGAGCTTCTGGGACGCCTTCCATGGCGCGGGATTCGGTGCCTCGGCGGTCGGAGGTGAAGCGACGTTTCGAAGCCATGTGGCGGGTCCGCTGCTTCCGGGCGCCGAGCACGTGGCGCCGTTCCACTGCTATCACTGCGCCTACGGCCATTCGGGACCGCAGACCTGCGCCCTCGCCTGCGCCCGCATGGTCGATTACGTGCTCGCGCGCGAAGGCGACGTCGCGGCCGTCATCGCCGAGCCGATGCGCGCCGTCCCGGTCGTACCGCCGGCGGGTTTCTGGGCGGCGGTGCGAGCCGCCTGCGACCGTCACGGGACCTTGCTCATCTTCGACGAGATCCCGACGGGCCTCGGCAAGACCGGGCGTGACTTCGCCTTCCAGCACGACGGCGTGGTCCCCGATATCGTCACGCTCGGCAAAGCGCTCGGGGGCGCGATGCTGCCCATCGCGGCAGTGGTCGCGCGGCGCGACCTCGACGTCTGCGGCAACTTCGCCATCGGCCACTACACCCACGAAAAAAATCCCCTGACCGCCCGCGCCGCGCTGACGACGCTCGACATCCTCGAGAGCGAGGGGCTGGCGGAGCGGGCACGCGAGTTGGGCGACGGGGCGATGGCGCGCCTGCGGGACCGGCTCGCCGGATCGCCCCATGTCGGCGACGTCCGCGGCCGCGGTCTGATGTTTGGCGTCGAGATCGTCACCGACCGCGACAGCCGCTCGCCCGATCCGGCACGCGCCGAGGCCATCTACTACCGCTGCCTTTCGCAAGGGCTGAGCTTCAAGATCAGCGCCGGCTCGGTGCTCACCCTCTCGCCACCGCTGGTGATCGAGCGCGCCGATCTGGACCGAGCCCTCGACATCGTGGAAGGGGCGATCCTTGCCGCGTGAAGCCCGATGAGCAGTTTCGCGCTGGCGCTGGTGCTGTTCGCGGCCGTCATGCACGCGAGCTGGAACGCGATGGTCCGGGGTGGCGGTGACCGGGGGCTGGTTCTTGCCGGCATCGCGGCCACCCATGCCCTGGCGGGGCTCGCGATCATCGCGGTCGTGCCGGCCCCGCGCGTCGAGAGCTGGCCCTATCTCATAACCTCGGCGCTGGTCCACTATGTCTACTATTGGCTGTTGTTTCGGGCTTACCGCGAAGGCGACCTCTCCCAGGTCTATCCGATCTCCCGGGGGCTCTCTCCGGCCCTGGTCACCCTCGGGGCGATGGCGCTGATCGGCGAAACACTTCCACCCCTTGGGCTGGCGGGAGTGGCTTTGATTTCCTCCGGCATCGGTTTGCTGGCCTTCTCCAGCCGCCGCAAGGGGCGGGCCCCGATGTGGTTCGCCGTGGCCCTTGGCCTCACGATCGCGCTCTATTCCGTTGCCGACGGCATTGGCATCCGCTCGAGCGGAAGCGTGCTCGGCTACATCGGTTGGTTGTACCTTGCCGAGGCCGTCGTGCCGGCCGTCGTGGTCGGGCGACGTTGGGCAACGCGCGTGACCATGGCACCGAGGGTCCTGGCGATCAGCATCGCGGGCGGTGTCCTCTCCTTCACGGCCTACGGGATCGTCCTCTATGCAAAGACGATCGCCCCGATCGGAGCGGTTTCGGCAGTGCGCGAGTCGAGTGTCATCATCGCCGCGCTGATCGGTGTTTTCGTTTTCGGGGAGCGCCCGGCGGGTATGCGCCTCCTGGCCGCGGTGGTGGTTGCCGCGGGCGTCGTTGCGCTCGCCTCGTCGAGCTGACGCACCGTCCGGGTGCGGCGGCGATCACCGATGGGGCTTTACATATGTGACAGAGGTTCTCACAGTCAGCATTGATGTTGCATCGCATCGCCCGGACACCGGTCGCGACCGGTGGACCGTCCGTCGAGAACGGTAAGATGCCACTTTCAGTCTGAGGAAACGACAGGGAAACGCCGATGATCAGGATGATAAAGGGAGCAGTTGCCGGCCTCGCCGCGCTGCTGCTGGCAACGAGCGCCTGGGCACAAACCGAGCTGACCGTCTACACCGCGATCGAAGCCGACGACCTCGAGAAGTACGCCGCGCGCTTCAATGCGGACCACCCGGAGATCAAGATCAACTGGGTGCGGGATTCGACCGGCATCGTGACGGCGAAACTGCTGGCGGAAAAGAACAATCCGGTTGCGGATGTGGTCTGGGGGCTGGCCGCGACCTCGCTCCTCGTGCTCAAGACCGAGGGCATGCTGGAGCCCTACGCGCCCAAGGGCCTGGAGCGGCTCGATCCCAAGTTCCGCGACGCCGACAATCCCCCGGCCTGGGTCGGCATGGACGCCTGGGCGGCGGCCATCTGCTTCAACACCGTCGAGGCGGCCAAGCATGGCCTCACCGCGCCGACCAGCTGGCAGGATCTCACCAACCCGCAATACCGCGGGCACATCGTGATGCCGAACCCGGCTTCGTCGGGAACCGGCTTCCTCGACGTCTCGAGCTGGCTGCAGATGTTCGGTGAAGAGAAGGGCTGGGCGTACATGGACGCCCTCCACGAGAACATCAAGGAGTACCAGCATTCCGGCTCCAAGCCCTGCCGCTCGGCGGGCGCCGGTGAGGCGGTGATCGGCATCTCCTTCGAGTTCCGCGCCGCCCGTACGAAGCGCGACGGGGCCCCGATCGAGATCATCGTGCCGTCGGAAGGCGTCGGATGGGACATGGAGGCGAGCGCGATCATCGCCGGAACGTCCAAGCTGGAAGCTGCCCAGAAGCTCCTCGACTGGTCCGTCGGCGACACGGCGATGAACATGTACAACGAAGGCTACGCCCTCGTTGCCGTGCCCTCGATCTCGCGTCCGATCGAGCATCTGCCGGAGAATTTCGCCTCGATGCTCATACAGAACGACTTCGAGTGGGCCGCCAACAACCGCGCCGCGATCCTCGCGGAGTGGGCCAAGCGCTACGACAGCAAGTCTGCACCGAAGTGATCGAACGCGCGGGCGGGAGTTGCTCCCGCCCGCGATTTCCTTCTCCCCGCATATGAAGGCGCCCATGACCGACGGTCGATCCGCATCCGGTACACCCGCCGCTGCGCCCTATCTCCAGATCCATGGGTTGTGGAAGGCGTTCGGCCAATTCGTCGCCCTTCGCGACATCGATCTCGACATCGCCCCCGGCGAGTTCGTCTGCTTCCTCGGTCCGTCCGGGTGCGGCAAGACGACGCTTCTTCGCGCCATCGCAGGCCTCGACCCGCAGAGCCGGGGCACCATCATGCAGGGCGGCATCGACGTTTCGACCCTGCCGGCCTCGCGGCGTGACTACGGCATCGTCTTCCAGTCCTATGCGCTCTTTCCGAACCTGACCGTGGAGCGCAACATCGCCTTCGGCCTCGAGAACACGGGCCGTCCGCGCGCGGAGATAAAGGCCCGGGTCGCCGAATTGCTCGCCCTGGTCGGCCTCCCCGAACAGGGACCGAAATACCCGGCCCAGCTTTCCGGCGGTCAACAGCAGCGCATCGCCCTCGCCCGTGCCATCGCCATAAACCCGGGCCTGCTTCTGCTCGACGAGCCCCTTTCCGCGCTCGACGCCAAGGTCCGCGTCCATCTCCGCCACGAGATCAAGGAACTCCAGCGCAAGCTCGGCGTCACCACCGTGATGGTGACCCACGATCAGGAGGAGGCCCTCTCGATGGCCGACCGCATCGTGGTCATGAACCACGGCGTGATCGAACAAGTCGGCACGCCGACCGAGGTCTATCGCCATCCCGCAAGCCTCTTCGTTGCCGACTTCATCGGCGAAACCAACAAGTTCGCGGCCGGGGTCGCGGACGGACGGGTCAGTCTCGACTCCCTGCACCTCGCAGCCCGCACCGAAGGCCATGCCCCGGGCGCACGGGTGACAGTGGCCATCCGTCCGGAGGATATCCTGCCGATGGCGGCCGATGCTCCGCGCGGCGCGAACCGGCTCGAATGCATGGTCGAGGACATGGAATTCCTGGGCTCCTACTGGCGCTGCCACCTCGTGACGGGCGATGGCACGCGGATGATCGCCAACTTCTCCATGAACGCGACGCGTCGCATGCGCATCGAGACCGGCCATCCCCTGACGGTGGAAATCCCTGTCGAGCGCGTGCTCGTCTTTGCCGACGGAGCCGGGAGATGAGCGCCAGTACGACGCTCCCGGCCGGCCGCGACACGCAATTGCGGATCGACCGCGACGGCTGGGTCAAGCGCTTCTTCGTGGTTGTGATCGGGCTCTATCTCGTCGGCGCGCTCGCGTTGCCGCTCTATGCGATGCTCTCGAAGTCGTTCGTCACCTACGGCTTCGACCTCTCGCGCTACGAGGTGATGCGATCGGATGACAGCGGCAACTGGGGACCGGCGCGAGGCCTCGACGACCTCAACGCGGAACTGGGCCGCTTCACGCCGGAGCGTCTGGCGAGCAACGTCAACGGACGCCTGGCCCCGACGGAATTTTTTCCCGACTTCAGCTTTCGCAGCAAGCAGCGCTGGCGGATCAGGGGAACCGTGCCGGATGCCCCTTATCTCGTCGGCCTGCAACTGGTCAACTCGATGGAATGGCGCGAGTTCGACAGCAATACCTTCCGGCGCCTGAACCTGCGCCCCATCGCCAGGACGGGGCTCGACAATTACGTCGCCTATTTCACGAACCCGGCACTCTTCGGCTCCATCGGCAACTCGGTCCAGATTGCCGTCGTCAGCACCATCATCACGCTCTTGATGGCCTTCGGCTTCGCCTACGCGATCAATCGCACGTGCGTTCCCTTCAAGGGCGCGTTCAAGCTGATCGCCATGATGCCGATCCTGGTGCCCTCGCTGCTGCCCGGCATCGCGCTCGTCTACATGTTCGGCACTCAGGGCTACCTGACCCCGCTGCTCATGGGCAATTCGATCTATGGCCCGATTGGCATCGTGATCGGCTCGGTGTTTTTCACCTTTCCGCATGCCTACATCATCATCTCGACCGCCCTTTCGATTGCCGATCAGCGCCAGTACGAAGCGGCCGAGTCGCTACGCGCCTCCTCCTGGCGCACCTTCTGGACCGTCACCATCCCCGGTGCGCGCTATGGCCTCATCTCGGCGGGCTTCGTCACCTTCACGCTCGTGATCACCGACTTCGGTCTGCCCAAGGTGATCGGCGGGCAGTACAATGTGCTCGCGGTCGACATCTACAAGCAGGTCATCGGTCAGCAGAATTTCGAGATGGGGGCGGTCGTCTCCCTTATTCTCCTCATTCCGGCCGTGCTCGCATTCGCCGTTGATCGCATCGTGACGCGGCGCCAGGTCTCGCTCCTGTCGGCGCGCTCGGTGCCCTTCCAGCCCCGCCCTGATCCCGGCAAGGATGGCTTGTGGCTCGTCTGGTGCCTGCTGGTCGCGCTCTTCATCGTGGGCATCATCGCCACGTGCCAGGCTGCGGCCTTGATCCGCTTCTGGCCCTACGATCTCAGCATGACGCTCGCCAACTACGACTTCAACAAGATGGATGGGGGCGGCTGGGCGGCCTACTGGAACTCGCTGCGCATGGCGCTCTACACCGCCGTCATCGGCACGGTGATCGTCTTCACCGGCGCCTATATGGTGGAAAAGATCGATGGCTTCCGAACCGGCCGCAATCTGTTCCAGTTCCTCGCCATGCTGCCGATGGCCATTCCCGGAATGGTTCTCGGCCTCGCCTACATTTTCTTCTTCAACGACCCGGCCAACCCCGCCCATTTCCTCTACGGCACGATGGCCATCCTCGTCATATCGACGGTTACCCACTTCTACACGGTGGGTCATCTGACCGCGATGACGGCCCTAAAGCAGATCGACGCCGAGTTCGAGCCGGTCGCATCGTCCTTGCGCCAGCCGTTCTGGCGGCTCTTCGGCCGTGTGACCGTTCCGGTCTGCCTGCCCTCGATCCTCGACATCTCGATCTATATGTTCGTCAATGCCATGACGACGGTGTCAGCCGTTGTTTTCCTCTATTCCACCAAGACGGCGCTGGCCTCGGTCGCGGTCCTCAACATGGACGATGCCGGCACCATCGCGCCGGCGGCCGCCATGGGCATGATGATTTTCTATACGAACGCCGCCGCCCGCATCCTGCACGCGTTGGCCTCCCGGCGCATCTTGAAGCGCACGCAGGCCTGGCGGACCCGCTGATCCCGCCGAATGCGCAAGGCCGCAGATCGGGTCCGGTGAATGTCGAGATCGCCTAGCGCGAGATCAGCACGGGATGCTGCATGTTGCGCAGGACGAATTCGGTGACGCAGCCGAACCGCAGCGTGCCGAACTTGGCGCGCCCATAGGCCCCCATCACCAGATAGGACGGATGCACGACGTTGCAGTGATCGAGGATCGCATGCCCGACGCGATCCGTCGGCGCCTCGACATTGACCACCCGCGACTGCACTCCGTGCCGGCTCAAATGCACGACGAGATCACGCTCCGGCATCGGGTCGTAAAGGTCGCGCGTGTGGCCGGTCTCGATCGTGACGACATCGACCCTTTGGCCCGGCTGCACGAGCTGTAGTGCATCGCCCAGCGCCCGGGCCGCCGCGCGGCTGCCATCCCAGGCAACCACGACCACACCGCCGGTACGCATCTCGCCGGCCCCCGCACCTTCCGGCACGACCAGGAGCGGGCGGCCGGCACGCTGCACCAGGTCCTCCGGCTCGAGCGCGCCAGGCTCACGCGCCATCGCTCTGACGAACTTGCCCACCACCATGAGATCGTGAAAGCGCCCGATCCGCGCCAGCGTCGGTCCCGGCTCGCCGCGCTCGACGATCCACTCCACCTGCCGCCTGCAGCCACGTTCGGCCAGCCGCGCGCGGAACACTGCCCCGACTGCCTCTGCCGCCTCGCGCTGCGCCCGCTCCATGCCCTCGACGATGTCGGCGCGGATCCACTGGCGGACCATGGCGTCGTTCGGTGTCGGGGGGAAAACGAAGGCGCCGCTGAGGGCCGCGTCGTGGCGTGCCGCGAGTTCGAGCGCCACATCCAGTGCGCCGAGCGCACCGGGCGTTCCATCGAATGCGACCAGAAGGTCCTTGAGCGCCATGTCGATCCCCTTCCCGCGCCGCTGGCAATACACGCCGTCTACCCGGCGGCGCACGCGCGCACCATGTGGAAATAGTGCCTTTTCCAGCCGACTTCACAAGGGGGTATCGACGCGCGGGGCGTCATGGAAAACCCAAAGGCCCGGTCGCCCGAGGGGGAGGGGCGACCGGGCCGAGGTTGGTGCGGATTGCAGGGCTAGCGAGGAGATCGGGTTCTCTGCATCACCAACCGGCTGCGGGCGGACCCGGCCCCCGGTCAGGGGGGGGGGAGGGCACGAGGGACAGGCCCGGCTCGCAGCTGAGTGCCGTTCCCAAGGGGGGGCGGAAAGCGGCACTCTCGCCGCCTCGAGGATACCGACCCCCCGGGGGGAGGGGCTCGTCCTCTGAACGAGGCGACAGACCTCATGTAGGTTGCGAGAGCGCCTTGGCAAGTGGCCGAACCATGATCGCCAGATCGAAAACTCTATGTTTCATGTTGACGATTTCGACAGACTTCGTGAGCCCGAGCCTCAGGCCCGATAGCGATCCGCGAACCAATCGACGGCAAAGTTGATGAACGCCCGGGCGCGAACGGCGAGATGGCGCGCGTGTGCGAAGACAAGCGCGAGTTCGAAGCTCGAACCATGCTCGAGTTCGCCGCCGAGCCGGACGAGGCGGCCGCTCGCCAGATCGTCCGCGACGACGAACTCCGGCACCTGCGCGATGCCGAGGTCCTCGAGCAGCAGCCGGCGCACGGCGAGGGCGCCATTGACGCGAACGACCGGGTTGACCGCATGCGCGCGCGTGGCACCGCCGGTTGCATCGCAGAACCGCCAGACGCCAGGGTTGCGCACATTCGAATCGCCGATGCAGACATGCCTCGCGAGATCGCCCGTCCCTCTTGGCCAACCGGCGCGCTCGAGATAGCCGGGAGAGGCGACCGTCACGATCCGGACCTCGCCAAGCCGTCGACGCACCAGGGCCGAATCCTCTGGCGCCGCGATGCGGATCGCCACATCGACACCTTCGCCGACCAGGTCGACGAAACGGTCGGTGAGATCGAGCGACAGCATGACCGCCGGATGAGCGCGATGGAACGCGGCAACGAGGCCCAGCACCTCGTGCTCACCGAACGTCACCGTCGCCGAGATCTTGAGGCTGCCGCCGAGCGAGCGATGATCCTGCAGAACGCTCTCCTCGAGCGCGGCCAGTTCTCCGAGCAACGCTCCGGCCCGCTCCAGAAGGTGCCTGCCGGTGTCCGTCACGCTGACGCGGCGGGTCGAGCGCTGGAGCAGGCGCACACCGAGCCGCGCCTCGAGCTGGCTCACCTGCTTGCTCACGGTCGCCTTGGAGCGCCCGAGCCGCACGGCCGCCGCCGTGAAGCTTTCCGTCTCGGCCACGGCCACGAACGCACGTACGGCTTCGATGCGATCCATATTGGTTCATTCCTCGAAACAATGGGTTTCAACGAATGCCGATTGTCAGCTGATCCTTCAACTCCGAAATGATCGCGAGCGGCGCCGAAACCGCGAACGTCGCACCGGCCGCCGATCCACCGATCCAAGGGAGAACCCGCAATGCCCACGCGACACACCACGAGCCACATCCAGCCGAACGCGCCCGAATTCGGCGCACTCGTCCTGCGCGTCGGGCTCGGCGCCCTCTTTCTCGCCCATGCCTGGTTGAAGATCGCGGTCTTCACGATTCCGGGCACGGTGCAATTCTTCGCCAGCCTCGGACTGCCCGCGATCGCGGCCTACGGAACCATATTGATCGAACTGGTCGGCGGCGTGCTCTTGATCCTCGGCGTCGCAAGCCGGCTGGTTTCGCTCGCCATGTTGCCAGTGCTGGCCGGCTCGATCCTCTTCGTCCACGGCGACAAGGGCTGGCTGTTCTCCAACGAGGGCGGCGGCTGGGAATTCCCGGCGTTCCTGATAGTGGCGAGTCTTGCCCAGGTCTTCCTCGGCAACGGCGCATTGAGCCTCGGCACGCTGCTCGGCGAGCGCATGGCTCCGGCGGGCGCGAGCGGCCGGCTGGCTCGCGCGGTCGTCTCCTGATAGCCAGGAACGAAGCGCCCCGGGCCCTGGTCCGGGGCGCCGGCCGCACGGCGGAGGCGAGGCACCGCCGCCGATCCTGGAGCGCGCCACGGACCTCGCGCCGTTGCACCATCGAACGAGGTAACACATGCCCCTCTCCCCGCTGGTTTTCGTCTCGCATGGCTCGCCCGAGCTGGCCCTGCGCGCAACGCCGGCCCACGGCCATTTGCGGACGCTCGGCCGCAAGCTCACGCCGGCTCGCGCCATCCTCGTCGTCTCGGCCCACTGGACGACGCACACCCCGATGGTCGCGTGCGACGCCGCGCCGCGAACGGTTTATGATTTCGGTGGCTTCGATCCGCGTCTACGGCAGATCCGCTACGACGCGCCCGCCGCGCTCGACGTCGCCGACACCGCACTCGCGCTTCTGCGGGCCGCCGGTCTCGACGCCGGAACCGCCGATCACGTCGGCTACGACCACGGCGTCTGGGTGCCGCTCAGCCTCATGGCCCCCGATGCCAGCCTTCCGGTCGCGCAGGTCTCTGTCCAGCCCGATCGCGATCCGACCCATCACCATGAGGTCGGTCGCGCCCTCGCAAAGTTGCGAGAGGACGGCGTCGCCATTCTCGCCTCCGGCGCGCTCACTCACAACCTCATGGCGTTCCGTGGACAGCCCGTGGACGCGCCCGTACCGGGGTGGGTTTCGACCTTCAACGACTGGCTCGCCGAGGCCGTCGCCGAGGATCGCCTTGAGGACCTCCTCGACTATCGCCGGCGCGCGCCACACGGCGCCGACAACCATCCGACCGACGAGCACCTGCTGCCGTTCTTCGTCGCGCTCGGCGCCCGCGCACCCGGCGAGACGTTCGCCCGCACGCACGCGAGTTACGAACACGGCATCCTGGCCATGGACGTCTATGCGAGCGCCATGGCTGCCTGAGGCAGGCCCCGGAACCCGGCTCACCGCGCGAGCAGGTCAGCCGATCAATTGAGCCGGAACGAACCGTCGATGACGCGCAATTCCGCCGGACGGATGAGTTGGCTGTGCGCTACACGGACACCGAACAGCGGACCGTCGAGCTTTTCCATCCAGAACTCGAGGAAGCGCGTCAGGCGCGGAAAGCTCGGATGGATGTCGTACTCCTGCCAGATGTAGGACTGCAGGAGCGATGGATGATCGGGCAGCCGGTAGAGGATCTCCGCGGTCGTCAGGCTGTAGCCTCTGAGCTGCTCGAGCAAGCTTCTGTCGGCCATGTCATCTCCTTTCCAGGCACGGTTGACAACGACACGAATGGAGATGATAGACGTGTTCGCGGAACAGAAAAGTGGCATTTTTGTTACGAAACAAGGCGTTAGCAGCCACGAGCTAAGGCTGCTGCCAACCGGGAGGCGACCCGCGCCGGCCGGCGCGAACTGACGGGTCCACCGCGCCCACATGACCCGTCAGGCCTGCTTCAGGAGCGACCCGCGATCGCGGCGGCCGCCCGCTCGAGCAGTTCTCCCCTCTCGGGTGCGAAATCCTCCCTCACCCAGTCCGCTTGGATGCGCGCGAGAAGCGCGCCGACCGCCGGGCCGGGCGCAAGGCCCAGTTCCAGCAGATCGCGACCGGCAACGGGAAACCGTGGCACTTGCCAGGTCTCGGCGAATCGCGTCGCGGCTTTTCCATCCTCGAGCCCGAGCGTCCCGCCAGCCACGGCCAGCACGAGACGGTCGACGACGGCCGTCGCACCATGCGCATAGAGGAGCCGGCGCAATTCGCCATGACCCTGCCGCGGTTCCGGCATCGGCACACTCGCCATCGCCGCGAGACGTTCACCTTCGACCCGCGAGAGCCTGAGGCGCTCGGCGATCCGCGCGGCGTCACCCCGGGAATGGAGGAACAGCCCGGCGAGCCGTCGCAGCGCATCGGGCGCCAGGCCCATCGCCACCTCGACCTCCGCCACGCGACGCGCAAGCCCCCCGCGCGGCACGAACCCCAGCGCCTCCACCAGCGTACCGCAATCGCGCATCGCCTCGAGCGCGACGCCCACCCGCTTCGCCAGCAGGATGCGCAGGAGTTCAGTGCGCACACGTTCGCCGGAGAGGCGCCGCAGCCCCGCCCGCCCGCGCACCGCCGCCAGCAATCCCTCGCGGTCGAACTCACCCTCGGCATACTCGGCGGAAAACCGGAAGAACCTCAGGATGCGAAGGTAATCCTCCGCGATCCGCCGGTCCGCCTCCCCGATGAACCGCACGCGCCGCGCGGCGACATCCGCCAATCCCCCGAGCGGATCGAAAAGTCTGCCCTCCCGGTCGCAGTAGAGAGCGTTGATCGTGAAGTCGCGCCGCCCGGCGTCCGCCACCCAGTCGCTCCCGAAGGCGACCTCCGCCCGGCGGCCATGGGTGGTGACGTCCCGCCGAAGCGTCGTCACTTCGATCGCCACGTGCTCGACGACGAGCGTCACGGTACCATGCTCGATGCCGGTCGGGATGGACTTCACCCCCGCCCTGCCCGCAAGTTCCACGACCTGATCGGGAACGGCCTCCGTCGCGACGTCCACATCGCCGACCGGCCGGCCGACGAGTGTGTTTCGAACCGCGCCGCCGACCACGCGCGACCTTGCCCCGCCCCCTTCGAGCACGCCGAGAACCGTCTGCACCGGTCGTGAAGAGAGCCAATCCGTTGCCGCGAGCAGCCGCGAGGCGGCGGCCTCCGCGTCCGTCGGTCCATCCCCCTTGGCAGGGCCGCGCACCTTCTCGTCCTCCATGCCCGGGCCTCAATCCTCCCGCGGGCGGATTTCACCAGGCCGCAGCGTCCCGTTCTCGAACGATGGCGGAGTGTATTTCCCGCCCGGCGGCGCGGAATCGAAGGAGATGAAATAGGCGACCATCGCGAGCACCAGGAGAACGCCGGCAATGGCGAGAGAGATGAGCGGGGCATCGGTCAGCAGCCCGCCCTTGCGCGCCCGCCGGTTCGTCAACCAGGCGTAGACGATGAACAGCATCAGCGGAAGAAGCAGCAGGAAGAGATTGATGAGGATGACCCGCATTATACTCCCTCGAGACGCTCGTGCAGATTGCGCAGGATTCCGGCCGTGGCGCCCCAGATGTAGCGCTCGCCATAAGGCATGGCGTAGTAGTTCCGCCGCGCCCCCCGCCATATGGCGCTGTGCATTCGATGGTTGCGGGCATTCATGAGAAACGCAAGCGGAACCTCGAACACGTCGGCCACCTCCCGAGGATGGGGCATGAGCTCGGCCTCGGGATCGACCAGCGCGACGACCGGCTGGATGCGGAACCCGGAGCCGGTCTGATAGCAGTCCAAGTACCCGAGCGGCTCGACCCCTTCACGCGGAAGCGCGATCTCCTCCTCGGCCTCGCGCAGTGCGGCACCGAGCGCATCCTCGCGGCCGAGGTCGATTTTACCGCCCGGGAAAGCGATCTGGCCGGCGTGCGAGGGCAGCGCCTCGCTGCGCACCGTGAGGATAACGTTCAGCCCGCCCGCACGTTCGACGATCGCCACCAGGACCGCCGCCGGCCGCCAGTGGGCCGCCTCCTCGGGCCGGACCGGGCCGTGCGCCCGGGCGTCCTGCCCCACGGCCCGCGGGCCAGCCAGCACGACCGCACCACGGCTGAGCGCGAGCCCTAACTGGTGGTCGCCGCGCTCAGGAATGAGGGCGCCGTCGTAGAGTTCGCGCACTTCACCCGGTGCGAGACGCGCCAGCGCATGGGTCCGCAAGGCCGAGGTGTCGGCGAACCACGCGCGTTCCATGTCGCCGGTCTTCTCGTTCGTCATTCGACCTCCGCCGCGAGCCGCGCCCGCGCGACGACGGCAAAGAACACCCCTGCGCTCGTCAATCCCAGCATGCCGTCCCGCACGTCGCCGGCTTCGATCATGTGCTCGATCAGCTCGTAGGCGACAGGCCGCGTCAAGCGGGCTTCGAGGCCATCGCGCACCGTCACGTACACCGCCAATCCCTCGTCGAGCGGATCGCCCACCAAACGCAGCGGCGAAGCCGCCCCGATCACCACCACCTCGTCGAGATTCGTTCGCACGAGGATATCGCCCCCCTCGCCACCGCCGCGCACCGACATCTCCACCACCATGAACGGCGCATCGGCCACCCTCACCGGCACTTTCTCGGCTGGCGTCACCAGCCAATGGCGGCCCGCCGCATCGCGCATCAGCACACGCGCAAAGAGCCGCACCAGCGCCTCGCGCCGGATCTCGCTCCCTCGATAGCTCCAGCTCGCGTCCCGTTCGATGGCGAGTCCGATGTCTGCTCCCTCGGGCGGCGACCAGGTGTGCAACGGCGGCCGGTCGGCACGGGCCTGCTCCGAGAGCAGCGCCTCGAGCCGGCCGAGCACGGCTCCGCCACCGCCGTTGTCGTGACTGGTGTCGTGCTTGGCGTCGCCCACCTCGATCGCCTCCTGCTCGCTTTCCGGCGCGATCGCCGCGCCGCATCGGGATCAAACCCGCGTGGCCACCGTTTTCGCCGCGTGACGGCGGCCGTCAAGCCTCCTACGATGGCCTCACCGTGCGGTCGCACAGCTGCCACCGGCAGCGCCCCATCCAGGATGGTCGACAACACGTTTGTGACCCAATTTGGCGGGACAAGCTTGGTGTAGCCGGCCCGCACAACATATAGTCCAGGACATGAGCACACTCACCCCCAATACCGAGGACGCAGTCCTTCACATCGAGCGCGCTGGCGAGAGCCTGCGGCGCATCAGAGAGGCCGCTGGCCGCGTCATTTTCGGCCAGGAGCGGGTCATCGACCTCACCCTGATCACGCTGCTGTCCGGTGGCCACGCGCTGCTGATCGGCGTGCCTGGGCTCGCCAAGACCAGCTTGGTCGAGACCCTCGGGACCGTCCTCGGCCTCGACAACAAGCGCATTCAGTTCACGCCGGACCTGATGCCCTCCGACATCATCGGCTCGGAGATCCTCGACGAGAGCGAGGGGGGCGCGCGCCGCTTCCGCTTCGTCAAGGGCCCCATCTTCACGCAGCTCCTGATGGCCGACGAGATCAACAGGGCGAGCCCCAAGACCCAGTCCGCGCTCCTCCAGGCCATGCAGGAGCACCATGTCACCGTCGCCGGCCACCGCTACGACACGCCGGCTCCTTTCCACGTGCTCGCCACCCAGAACCCGCTGGAGCAGGAAGGCACCTACCCGCTTCCCGAGGCCCAGCTCGACCGCTTCCTGATGCAGATCGACGTCGACTACCCGGACGAGATCGCCGAGCGACGCATGCTCGAAGCAACGACGGGTACGGTGCGCTCGAACCTCGAGACGATCTTCTCGGGCGACCAGCTGATGGCCGCCCAGCACCTCGTGCGCCAGATCCCGGTCGGCGAAAAGGTGGTGGACGCGATCCTGCGGCTGGTCCGCTCCGCCCGCCCTGGCGGTGGTGCGGACGAGCGCACGGCCCGGCTCGTCGCCTGGGGCCCCGGCCCCCGCGCCAGCCAGGCCCTGATGCTCGCCGTGCGTGCCAAGGCGTTGCTCGAAGGGCGCCTCTCGCCCTCCGTCGAGGACGTCGCCACGCTGGCCGAGCCGGCCTTGAAGCACCGCATGGCATTGACTTTCGCGGCACGGGCGGAGGGCGCCACCCTCTCGGGGATCATCGCCCGCCTCACCGCCGAGATCGCATGAGGTCGCAGTGAGCGAGACGACCGATCGCAGGCACGGCCCGGGGCCGGGCGATGGAAGCTCGGCCGGCGGGCCGGATCGTGCCCGCTATCTCGGCCTCGAGCGCGATGCCGACGCGCTCGCCGCGCGCCTGCCCGAGTTGCTGGTCGAAGCCAAGCGCGTTTCCCATACGGTTGCCCACGGCATTCACGGCCGGCGCCGCGCCGGGCCGGGCGAGACGTTCTGGCAGTTTCGTCAGCTCCAGCCCGGCGATGGCCGCGAGCAGGTCGACTGGCGGCGCTCCGCCAGCTCCGACCGGCTGTTCGTGCGCGAGCGCGAGTGGGAGGCAGCTCACACCGTCTGGCTCTGGCCCGACCTCTCGCCCTCCATGGTGTTCTGCAGCCACCTCGCCAGGATCACCAAGCGTGACCGCGCGCTGGTCATTACCTTCGCCCTCGCCGAATTGCTCGCCGGTGGCGGCGAGCGCGTCGGCCTCCTCGGCCTTACCGGCGCCCGCCTCTCGCGCAACATCGTCCAGCGTCTGGCCGAGGAGTTGTTGTCCCAAGAGCGGCGCGCCGAGGCGCCCCCGAGCCTGCCTGCCGAGGCCACCGTCGGACCGTTTTCGGACTGCATCCTGCTGAGCGATTTCCTCGAACCTATCGATGCACTCGCCGAGCGGCTCTCTCGCCTTGCGGGTCAGCGGGCCGGTGGCCACCTCGTTCAGATCCTCGATCCTGCCGAGGAAACTCTGCCCTATGCGGGACGCACCGAGTTCCTCGGCCTCGAGAGCGAGGGAAGCGTCCTCGCCGACAAGGTCGAGACCCTGCGCGCCGCCTATGGCGAGCGGATGGCGGCGCACCGCGCCGGCCTCGGCGATCTCGCGCGTGCCCTCGGCTGGACCTTGCTCGTCCACCACACGGATCGCCCGGCGGAAGAGCCACTGCTCGCGCTCTATGCACGGCTTTCCGGCCGCCTCGAGCTTGCCGCTTCGTCGGCTCCGCTGGCGGTGGGAGGCGCGCGATGAGCTTGCCCTTCGCCGGCCTCATCGGATTTGCCAGCCCCTGGCTGCTCCTCGGCCTCCTGGCGCTGCCGCTCATCTGGTGGCTGCTGCGAACGACGCCCCCCCGGCCCAACCGTGTCGCCTTTCCGGCCGTCCGCATCCTGCGCGATCTCATCAACCGCGAACGCACGCCGTCGCGCACCCCCTGGTGGCTGATGCTGATCCGCATGCTCGCCGCCGCCGCCATCATCCTGGCCCTCGCCGAGCCGAGCCTCAATCCACGTGGCCGCGCGATCGAGGGCACCGGCCCGCTCGCCATCGTGGTCGACAACGGTTGGGGCGCGGCGGCGGACTGGCCGGCGCGCAAGGCCGCACTCGATCTCCTGCTCGACGAGGCCGAAAGGGACAACCGCCCGACCTTGATCGTCGAGACTGCGCCAGACGGGCGCGCCAGCGTTCCGGTCTTCGCACCGGCCAGCCGAACCGCCGAGCGGGCCGCCGCACTTGCCCCGGCGCCCCACGCCCCGGAACGTGCGGGCGCCGCAAGACGCTTACGCGCCGCCCTCGATGGGGCAGACGGCGTCACGATTTCGTGGATCGCCGACCCGTTGGACTATGGCGCGGCGCAGGCCTTCCAGGAGGACCTGCTGGCGCTCGTTTCGACCCCCGACCGACTGACCGTGGTCGAACCGAAGGGCGGCTCGCGCCTGCTTGCCCTGCGCCGCGCCTCGGGCGTGCGCGGTCTCCTGAAGCTCGAGGTTCTCGCCCTGCCGGGGGACCGGCGCGAAGGCACGATCTCGGCCTTCACCGCGCAAGGCCAGCGCCTCGCCGACACCACCTTCGCCGTCGAGGCCGGCGCCAGCCTCGCATCGGCCTCGCTCGACCTGCCCCTCGAACTCGCCAATCAGGTCAGCCGCCTGGAGATCAGCTCCCTCGAGGGCGCCTCGAGCCCGGGACCGGCGGCGGTGCACTTGCTCGACGCCCGCTCGCGCTGGAAGCGCGTCGCGCTCATCTCCGGCGAGAGCCAGGAAGGGGCACAGCCCCTGCTCGCCCCGCTCTATTACCTCGAGCGCGCACTGCAGCCCTTCGCCGACATCGTGCGCGGCGAGGAGGGCGATCTGTCGGGTACCTTCGAAAGCGTCCTCGAGCGGCGCGTCTCGACCCTCGTGCTCGCCAACATCGGTACCCTCGTCGGGCGCACCGAGGAGCGGGTGCGTGAGTGGGTGCGCACGGGCGGGGTGCTGGTGCGTTTCGCCGGACCGCGCCTCGAGCGAGCGGGCGACCCCTTGCTGCCGGTGCCATTGCGCTTTGGTGGCCGCACGCTCGGCGGGGCCCTCTCCTGGAGCACCCCGCAGCGCCTCCAGACGTTCGACGAGACCAGCATCTTTGCCGGCCTCCCCGTCCCCGAGGAGGTCACCGTCAACCGCCAGGTTCTGGCGGACCCGGCCGGCCTCACGCCCGATGTCAGCGTCTGGGCCCGGCTCACCGACGGCACGCCACTGGTGACCGCCCGCCGCGAGGGCGAGGGCTGGCTCGTGCTGGTGCACGTCACCGCCAATTCGGATTGGTCCAACCTGCCGCTCTCGGGGCTATTCGTCGACATGATGCGCCAGCTCCTCACCGTTTCGAACCTCAGTCTCGCTGCCGGCGAGGGCAAGCCCGTGCAAACCCGCGACGATGGCGACGCCGCCACCGAGGCCGCTGTGCAGGCCTCGACCGCCACCGTCCTCGCCCCCCAGATCACCCTCGATGGCCTCGGTCGCCTCGGACCACCGCCGGTCACCGCCCAGCCCATCAGCCTCAACGGCTTCGAGGCCGCCGAGCCGAGCGCCATTCATCCGCCCGGCTTCTACGGCCTGTCCGACGCCAGCCGCGCTCTCAATGTGATGTCGGTCCGTTCCGAACTCGTCGCCCGCCCGCCGACCCCTTCGGGCGTTGCGACCATCGGCATCGGCGACGACGAGACCGTCGAGTTGCGCCCGTGGCTGTTCCTGGCCGGGCTCGCCCTCCTTCTCGTCGATGCCCTGGCGCTCATGCTGCTACAGGGTGGCCGCCGCGCGCTTTCGACGACCACGCGAAGCGCCGCCATTCTGTTGCTCGTTGCGAGTGGCATGCTCACCATCGGCGCCTCGACCGGCGCCCGGGCCCAGAACGATGGCACCGGCAGCCCGGCCGCCACCGCCACGACCACGCCCGACGAGCAGGCCGCGACCGCCTTCGCGCTCTCGGTCTCGCTCGCGACACGCTTTGCCTACGTCGTGACGGGTGACGAGGAAGTGGACCGCACCAGCGAGCGTGGCCTTTCCGGCCTCGCCCACGTCCTGCGCATGCGCACGGCCGTCGAACCGGGTGAGCCGATCGGCATCGACATCTCAAGCGATGAACTCGCCTTCTTTCCGATCGTCTACTGGCCCGTACTGCCCGACGCCGAGGCCCTCGACGATGCCACGCTCTCGCGCATCGACACCTACATGAAGCAAGGCGGCATGCTGGTCTTCGACACCCGCGACTATGGCCAGTCGTTCGGGGAAGGGGCTTCCGACGGGCCCGGCGCGCGCGCCCTCCAGCGCCTCATCTCGCGCCTCGACATTCCGCGCCTCGAGCAGGTTCCGCCCGACCACGTCATGAGCAAGTCGTTCTATCTGCTGTCGTCGTTCCCCGGGCGGTGGGACGGCGGTCCCCTCTGGGTCGAGGCCGGCGGACAACTGGCCAGCGATTCCCGCGAGGTCCGCCAGGTCGACGGGGTTTCCTCGATCCTCATAACTGCCAACGACCTCGCCGCGGCCTGGGCAACCGATGACGTCGGCCGCCCCCTCTATGCGGTCGTGCCGGGTGGCGAACTCCAACGCGAGATGGCCTACCGCGTGGGGGTCAACATCGTGATGTATGCGCTGACCGGCAACTACAAGGCCGATCAGGTCCACATCCCGGCGCTCCTCGAGCGCCTCGGGCAATAGGATTGAGACGCCGGTGAGCTGGTCGCTGATCTTTTCCCCAATCGTGCCTTGGCCGGTGCTCTATGCCGCCGCCGCGGTCGTGGCCGTCGTTTGCGTCCTCGTGCTTTGGCGGGCCCGCGCGGGCGCTCTCTTGCGCGTGCTGGCGTTGCTGGCCCTCCTCGGCGCGCTGGCCAACCCGACGCTGAGCCAGGAGGAGCGCGAGACGCTCACCAACATCGCCGTCGTCGTCACCGACGAAAGCACCAGCCAGCGCCTCGATGGGCGCGCGGAACGCGCCACGGCCATTCGCGACGAGCTTGCCGCCCGCATGGCCCGCATCCCCAATCTCGAAACGCGCTTCGTTGCTGCCGGCAGCGAAAGCCCTGACGAAACCAAGCTGTTCGGCGCTCTCGAACAAGCCCTGTCCTCGGTCCCGACCGACCGGCTCGCCGGCGTCGTCTTCGTCACCGATGGCCAGATTCACGACGTACCGGCGACCGCCCAGGCCCTCGGCCCCGACGTTCCGGTGCATGCCCTCATCACGGGTCGCAAAGGCGAGTTCGACCGACGCATCGGCATCGTCAAGGCGCCGCGCTACGGCATCGTCGGCAGCGAGGCCGATGTCGAGTTCGCCATCGTCGTCGAAGGCGAGGGTCGTCTGGCCGAGGCCGCCCGCAGCGCGCCATCCCGCATCCGGGTACGCCGCCAGGGTGGGCCCGATCAGTTCCTCATGGCGCGGCCCGGCCAACGCATCCGCCTGCCCTTCGCCTTTCCGCGCGCCGGCAAGAACCTCATGGAGCTGGAACTCGAGTCCGCCGAAGGCGAGTTGACCGAGGCCAACAATCGCGCCGTGATCGAGGCCGAGGGCGTGCGTGAGAACCTGCGCGTGCTGCTGGTTTCCGGAGAACCACACGCCGGCGAGCGCACGTGGCGCAATCTCCTGAAGTCGGATGCCGCAGTCGATCTCGTCCATTTCACGATCCTGCGGCCGCCGGAAAAGCAGGATGGCACACCGATCCATCAGCTTTCGCTCATCGCCTTTCCGACGCGTGAGCTGTTCTCGGAAAAGCTCGACGAATTCGACCTCATCATTTTCGACCGCTACCAGCGGCGCGGCGTGCTGCCCGTGCTCTACATCGACAACATCGCGCGCTACGTTTCCGAACGCGGCGGTGCCGTTCTTGTGGCGGCCGGCACGGACTACGTCGATCACCTCAGCCTCTACCGCACGCCGCTGCGCCAGATTCTTCCCGCCGCCCCGACCGGCCGCATCGTCGAGCAAGCGTATCGACCCACGGTATCCGAGGTCGGTCGGCGCCATCCGGTGACGCGCGATCTGCCGGGCAGCCCAGTGGACGCGAGCGGCACGCCGAGCTGGGGCCGCTGGTTCCGCCTCATCGATGCCGAGGTGGAGAAGGGCCACGTCGTCATGAACGGTCCAGCCGACAAGCCACTTCTGGTGCTCGACCGCGTGGGCGAGGGGCGCGTAGCGCTGCTCCTTTCGGACCACGCCTGGCTCTGGGCCCGAGGCCTCGAGGGCGGCGGTCCCCACACCACGCTGCTGCGCCGCCTCGCCCACTGGCTCATGAAGGAGCCCGACCTCGAGGAAGAATATCTCGGCGCGTCCGCGCGCGGGCTGACCATCTCCATCGAGCGCCGCACCATGGGTGACGAAACCGGACCGGTGACCCTGACGGCTCCTGACGGCACGACTATCGAGACCCGCCTCGAGGAGGCGAGCCCAGGCCTCTGGCGCGGCGATGTCGAGGTCGAGTTACCCGGCCTCTATCAGATCGCCGCCGACGGCTTGTCCAGTGTGGCCCATGCGGGTGCCGCCAACAGCCGCGAGATGATGGAGGTGACCGCGAGCGCCGCGCCATTGTCGCCGATGCTCGAGCTGACGGGCGGCGGCGCCCTCTGGCCTGTTGCCGACGACGGCGACCTCACCATGCCGCGCGTCAGCCTGCTTCAGTCCGCCCGGCTGATGCACGGCGCCAGCTGGATCGGTCTGCGCGATCGCAACGCCTACGTGACGCGAGGCGTCCGCCTCATTCCCCTTTATGCCGGCTTCATTGCCCTCGCGGCCCTCATCGCCCTGGTCTCCCTGATGTGGTGGCGGGAGGGACGATGACCGTCCCGCCCGCTCGCAAGCGCTTGTTGTTTTCGCTCGTGCTGGCTGGCGCGATGCTCGCAACGGTCGGAGCGCCGCAGTCGCAGGCCACGGCCGCTGCGCCCGCGGCCGCCGCGGGCACCGACTGCGACGCGCTCTGGCGCACCCGCATGGCCCTCTGGATCAAATACCGGCGCTGTTTCAACGACCCGAAGGCGAGGGCGCTGCCCGGTGCCACCGACTGCCACCGAACCCGCGACGAGGCCCTGATGACGATGTCGGGCCCCGACCACGCCCGCCTCGAACTCTACCAGGCGCGGGCCGCCGAACTCGGCTGCACGCACGACGATTGAACTCTCCCGCCCGAGCGGGCATACCGCCCCGAGTACCGCCCGAGCGCCCGGGCCGGCAGGATGCACCGGTGACGAGCGCGGCGCTCCGGCGCCCGGAGCACGTGGCGAGTGAAGGACGATCGCGAGGAACACGATGCGCAACGCCATCATCATCGACAAGGAGCCGGAACTCTACATCGACCGTCTCCGAGACCGCTTTCCCGATATCGTCTTCCGCCTCGCCGCAACGCCCGACGAACTCACAGCGCGCCTCGCCGAAGCACCCGCCGAATTCGGTTTCGGCATCGGCGACCAGGGCTTCACGAAGGCCGGTCAGCGCATCGTCTCCGAGCAACCGAGTGTGCGCTTCTTTCAGGTCGGTGGCTCCGGCTACGACCACATGCTGCCCTTCGCCCGCCCCGACGTCACCGTCTGCAACTGCGCCGGCGTCCTCGCGCGCCATCTCTCCGAGACGGTGACCGGCGCCATTCTCGCCATCAACGGCAAGTTCTTCGACTACCGCGACCAGCAGCTGACCGGCGACTGGCGCCCGCTCGGGTTTCGCCCGCTCGCCGGCCAGACGCTGCTCGTCGTCGGGCTCGGAGCGATCGGCGGTTGGGTGGCCCACAACGCCAAGGCGCTCGGCATGAAGGTCCTGGCGACACGCGCACACCCGGCACCGCACCCGCACTGCGACGAGGTGCATGGCACGGACGCGCTCGACGACCTGCTTCCACGTGCCGATTACGTCTCCCTGCACGTCCGCCTCAACGACCGCACGCGCCACCTGATGAACGCGCGAACGATCGCCCTCATGAAGCGCGGCACAGTTCTCGTGAACACCGCGCGCGGCGGCTGCGTGGAAACCTCGGCCCTCCTTGCCGCGCTGGCCAGCGGGCATTTGCGGGCGGCATACCTCGACGTGTTCGAGGAGGAACCACTGCCCGCCAACAGCCCGCTTTGGACCACGCCCAATCTCTTTGCGACACCCCACTGCGCCGACATGATCAACGGCTGGCAGGTCGAGTTCGCCGATTTCTTCGCTGCCAATCTCGAGCGCTATCTGGTGGGGGAGAGCCTCGCCAACGTGGTGCATGGACCGGCGAATCCGGGAAAGCTCGGCGGGTGACCCGCGTGACCACCGGGGCAGGCATCGCGGCTCGCAACAGTGACCGGTTGCACCGGCAGCGGTCACTTGGCGCGCCCTTGGCGGGCGGGGCGGAGGGATGGCCTTGGCAGCCGAGCGAACCGCGACCCTGACGACACTGCAGGCGGGCCGCGCCATCGCCGCGCTCGCCGTCGTGGTCTTTCACGCCGCACTCGGCACGGCCGCCTTCGTTGCGCCATTGCCGGCAACGCTCGATGCCGTGGCGCGCTTGGGCGAGCTCGGCGTCGATTTCTTTTTCGTCCTCTCCGGCTTCGTCATCACCCATGCCAGCCGGATGAGGCAGCGCACGGTGCCCGAGGGCATAAGGTTCCTCGAAGGCCGGCTGATCCGGATTTTCGCCCCCTACTTGCCGATCGGGCTCGCGATGGTGGCGATCTACACGCTCGCACCGGGGCTTTCCGGCGCGCCGCGCGACTGGGGCTGGCTCTCCTCCCTCTTTCTCCTTCCGACGGCGAGTCCTCCGGCCCTCTCCGTCGCCTGGACGCTGCAGCACGAACTCATTTTCTATGTGCTCTTTGCGTTTCTCTTCTTTTCCGGTCGTCTCGTTGCCGGCTGCCTCGTCTGGGCGGGATTGATCGTGGCATCCTGGTACGCTGGGGCGGCCGAGGCGATCCCGGCGCGGTTCTTTCTCGGCGCCATCAACCTCGAGTTCCTGTTCGGTGTCGCCGCCGCCCTTTGGGTCGCGAACGGCGCGCGCCGCCTTCCTCCCGCCCTCTACGTCCTGATCGGAGCTGCCATTCTCACCCTCTGGTGGTGGCTCGGCGCGGGCCTCGAGGTGCGTGTCGTCTTCGGCCTCGCCGTTGCGTTCATCATGGTCGGGGCAACGAGCGCCGAGCTTGCCGGACGCCTCGGCGCTCCGTCGGTACTCATCCTCCTCGGCAACGCGTCCTATGCGATCTATCTCCTGCACAACCCGATCGTCTCGGTGACCTCGCGGCTCTGCGCGAAGGTGCCGATCCTCGACGGTTGGCTGGTCGCCATGACCGTCGCCATCGCCGTCTCGGTTGCGGCGGGACTGGTCTACCACCTTGCGATCGAAAAGCCGCTCATGGCGCTCCTGCGCCACCGGTTGCTCGGGCCACCGCACCGCGCACCGGGCGCCGCAACGCTCCCTGCCGGAGGCGGTGCGCCACGCTGACGATCTTGCTCCCCGTCGGTCCGACGCCGCCCGCTCTCACTCGCTGGCCAGCTCACCGCTCTTTCCGAGGTAGCCGCTCCAGGCGAACCAGTAGGCGACGTGGCCCGGAAGGCGATGAAAGCTCTTGCCGTCCGGCGCAACGAGAGCTTCCTCCGTCACGCGCCAATGGATTCCCTCCGGATCGCTCAGAATTGTCGGTCCGCCACGTTGCGCTGCGCCGGCCGCCGAGAATTCCCGTCCGTCGGTCCGATAAGCACGCACGGTGCGCGTCGCCGCATCGCCGACCAGCGTCAGCGACACGATCCCGGCAACGTCGTTGAGCACGGGCCGGCGCTCGAAGAGACGCAATGGCCAGGCCTTCTCCGCGCCGGACGAGCGCAGCGCGAAGACGTAGTCCTTGGGCTTGAGGCGCGCATCCTCCACGCTCGCCGGGAACATCAACTTGTCGGACGCAAAGTAGGTGCCATAAGCCGCCCCGGGCGAATAGTCGCGCCGGTATCCCGTCTCGAGCGAGAGCACCGTCGTTGCGGGGTGATCACGCTTCCAGTCCGCCCAGCGGCCGATCACCACGGGACGTGTCTTCAATTCGATCCCCGAACCGGTGAGCGGCCCGACCACCGGCCTGCCCGTGAATTGATTCCAGAGAGAGTGCGTGGCCTCGTCGTACATCAGCTTGTTGGACCGAAAGAGGAAGCCGGACGATCCGAACACGAATGGCTTTTCCCGCCCTTCGACCGTCGTCTCGAAAAGGATACCGGAGCCGCACAGCGTGCAATAGGCAAGGCTGACCGGCACGCCGCCGACCACATCGTTGAACATCTCGTGCCAGTCCATCATTCGGAACGGGTAGGCGCGGGCGTCGCCATTGATCGCAATTCCGAAGACGAGTTCGTCATCGCTCATGAAATCGGCGTCGGCTCCGGCGATCCGCTTCGGATTGGTGAGCGGCGGTATGCCGTCCTTGACCACGCCGCCCCAGGTGATCTCCTCGAGGCGGATCTCGTGTCGCACGCCCGGGTAGACGAACACGGAAAGGGCCGGATCGACACTCGCATGAACCGCCATGCTGATGTGGTCGAACCCGTCGAAGGGCCGATACTCCGCGATCGGATTGGCCTCCTGCCAGACCATCCACTCGTCCCAGGAGCGCAGCGTGGTCTCACCGGTCAGCTTGCGCAGGAGATCGATGATTGCCGGCTGCGTCTCCGAGACGAACCGCAGTGCCAGGATCAGCACCGGCACCGCGTCCTTGCCGGAGCGCTCGGCGAAGTAGTCGACCGCCTGTCGGCTGCTGGCCTCGATGGGGGAAAAAAGTTGGAGCCCGTGGACCATCTCGGGGCTCAGCCCGTCGGCGCGATCGCTGGTCTTTGCCGCCCTCGCCGGTATCGCAACCGACAACGACACAACCAACAGGGCCGCGAGCAACACGAACACCGAAGATGAGAGGCGATCCACACGAACCATTCTTCGTCCACTCCATTGCTGACGGGCGTTCGAACCACGATAGCAGTGGCGCTCCGCCATCGCACGTCACGACCGCACACGGTTGCTTGAAGGGACCCGGTCCGCCGTGCCGTCCTCCATGCCGGTAGCGGCGCGATCCGGATCAACCGCGAGGTGCCGCTCGGCGCTTGCGTTGCCCGCCCGATTGGCGCATCGTGCCCCGCACCAAGGGGGGCCGGCGGCAGCCGGCTGAGATTGGCCTGAACGGCGGCACGCCCGCCCGAGCCGGCCAACCACCCTTCGAACCTGATCCGGGTCATGCCGGCGAAGGGATGGGACATGCACGAACGAGATTCAATGCTGACGCGCGCCATCCGCTCGGTCCCGGAGGGCGGATCGTCATCGGCGCCGGCGAGCCGCGCAACCGACGTCGCAGAGCCACCCGGCGCCGTCACGACACTCGAATTCCGCACAGATGAAGCCATCCGCGCGCGGCATTATGGCGCCCGGCTTTTCGCTCCAGGCCGGCTCACCATCGCGCATGGCCGGCGGACCGCGATCCTCGGGCCGAGCGGGTCGGGCAAGTCGACGCTGCTGCGCGCCCTTGCAGGGCTCCTCGATATCACCGGCTGGGCGATCGAGCATGGGCGCGACGGCCACGCGCGCATCGCGCTCATGGAGCAGAGCGCCAGCCTCCTGCCGTGGCTCGACGTCGCGGGCAACATTTCCATTGGCGCGCGCCTTCGCGGCGTGCCGATCAACCACCGCCGACGCGATGAATTGTTGCGGCGCATTGGTCTTTCCGAGGTCGCGGCCGCCCCACCCGAAACGCTGTCCGGCGGCATGCGCCAGCGCGTCTCCCTCGCCCGCGCGCTCTACGAGCAGGCAGACCTTCTCCTCCTCGACGAACCTTTCACCTCCCTCGATGCCATAACGCGGCGGCGCATGCAGGATTTGGTCGCTGCCGAGAGCACCGGCCGAACCCTCGTCATCGTCACGCACGATCCCGACGAAGCCTTGCGCCTCGGCGAGCGCATCGTGCTGCTCGAGGGCACGCCCGCGCGCATTGTCACGCTCGAGCCGGGAGTGACATTGGACGACCTCTGGCAGCGGATGCTCACCGGGGAACCTGCCTCCCCCGCCTCACCTCGCGCGCACCATGCCGACAGGCCACAGTCGGCGGCTCGCCTATGAGAGCGGCGGGACGAACAATGCTGCGAACGCTGCTCCATGTCGCGGGCGCCCTATTGATCTGGTGGCTGGCCATCCGCCTGTTCCGCATCCCCCACTACATCGTGCCGGCACCCGGCGAGGTGATCGCCCGCCTCTTCGAGCGTCCCGGCCTGTTTCTTCACCACGCCTCGATCACCGCCCTCGAGATCGTACTCGCGCTTCTTCTCGGCACGCTCATCGGCTTCGCCACGGGCATTGCCTGCTGGCGCCTGCCGGCCCTCGGCAGCCGGCTCATGCCCGCCCTGGCCGTCGCCCAGGCGCTCCCGGTATTCGCCATCGCGCCGCTGCTCGTCACCTGGCTCGGCTACGGCCTCGCCCCGAAGATCGCCATGGCAACCCTCATCGTTTTCTTTCCAGTGACCCTCGCCACGCTCGCCGGCCTCTCCGGAGTGCCGGACCGACTGCTCGACCAGGCCCGCCTGATGCGCGCCCGTCCCCTCGGCACCTTCCTCCTCATCGTCCTGCCGACCGCCCTTGCGACCATCGCGGTCGGTTTGCGGCTCGCCGCGGTTTCCGCTCCCATCGGCGCCATCGTCGGGGAATGGGTCGGCGCGGCAGAGGGGCTCGGCTTCCTCATGTTGCGCGCCAACCAGCGCGTCGACACCGCCACCTTGTTTGCCGCTCTTTTCATCCTCGTCCTGATGACGCTCACGCTCCACGCCGTCGTCACCCTCGCAACCCGCCGCCTCCTCCACTGGCTGCCGAACAAGGAGACATGAACCTATGCTCGCTCTCGCCCGCGGCCTCCTCGCACCCCTCGCCTTCGCCCTCGCCCTTGCTTTCGCCTCTCCGCGCGCGATCGCGGCAGAGCGGCTCACCGTCCTCCTCGACTGGTTCGTCAACCCTGACCACGCAACCCTCATCGTCGCCCGCGAGCACGGCCACTTCGCTCGCGCCGGCCTCGACGTCGAACTCGTGGCGCCGAGCGATCCAAACGATCCGCCGAAACTGGTGGCCGCCGGTCACGCCGACCTTGCCGTGTCCTATCAGCCGCAGTTGCATCTGCAGGTGCACGCCGGCCTGCCGCTGAAGCGGATCGCCACTCTCGTTGCCACCCCCCTCAACTGCCTCGTGGTGCTCGCCGACGGTCCGATCGCATCGATCGCCGACCTCGAGGGCCGCACGGTCGGCTTTTCCATCGGCGGCTTCGAGGACGCGATCCTCGGGCGGATGCTGGCCTCGCACGGTCTGGCCCTCGAATCCGTCCGTCTCGTCAACGTCAACTTTTCCCTCTCGCCCTCGATCATCGCGGGGCAGGTCGACGCCGTGATCGGCGCATTTCGCAATTTCGAACTGAACCAGATGGACATCGTCGGCCGCCCGGGGCGCGCCTTCTACCCGGAAGAGCACGGCGTTCCCCTCTATGACGAGCTGATTGTGGTTGCCAACAGTGCCCGCCTCGACGATCCCCGCCTGCCACGCTTCCTCTCCGCGCTCGAGGCCGCGACCGTCGATCTCATCAACGACCCGGATCGGGCCTGGACGAGCTTCGTTGCGACCCACCCCGACCTCGACGACGAATTGAACCGGCGGGCTTGGCGCGACACGCTCCGCCGTTTCGCTCTGCGCCCTCGGGCGCTCGACGTGACCCGCTACGAGCGTTTCGCGCGCTTTCTGGCTGAGACCGGATTGATCGACACACCGAAAGGGATCGCCGAATACGCGCTGGAACTTCCCGATCCCGAGGGGCAATGAGGAGGTCGTGGGGCGCGGCTTCTGGTCCGCTCACGATGTCGGGCGCTCGACACCGAGCGATCATGCACGATGGTCGGGGCAGAGTGATTCGAACACTCGACCCCCGGCTCCCAAAGCCGGTGCTCTACCAGGCTGAGCTATACCCCGAACCTGTATCCTTCTGACGCCAACCCGCAACAGCGTCAAGCCACGCCCTCCGGCAGTCGGCATCGGCGACACGGGGAGCGACCGCCGTAGCGGCTCGCCGACCGGCGCTAGGGCGCATCAGGGCTCCGGGAAATGAGGATGTCGAACGCGATCACCGACGGCAATTCCGAGCCGACGCGCCAGCCCCCCACCGATCTCGAGCACTCCGGTCACCGGCGTGCCCGAAGTGATGATGGCGGCCGAGAATGGCTCCGTCTCGCGCGCGATGCGCACGATGCGGCCGTGTTCGTCGATGAACAGCATGTCGAGTGAGATATAAGTATTTTTCATCCACATGCTGGCCACCTGACGCGGGTAGACGAACAGCATGCCTTCACGTTCCCCGAGCGACTGCCGGAACATCAGCCCCTTGGCCTGCTCGCTCGGGGTGCGCGCGATCTCTGCCTCGAAAGACACGGGGCCGCTGGCGGTTTCGATCACGACCGCCTCGCGCGGCAGAGTGTTGCTGGCGGCCATGGCAAGAGTCGGCGAAGCGACGAAAATGACGAACTGCACCAAACGAAAGAGGGCCGCTTGCACGGCCCTCCGATCAATTCCGCGATGGCGCATCGTCGACACGTTCAGTGCGGCGAACGATAACCGGCTTCGCTGTCCGGGCGAAGCTCAGCCGCCATCGCACCCTTGGGGCCCCGACCGTGGCGGCACAGCACCCACTGTCCCGGGCGGAGTTCAGTAAAACCGTACTTGCGCAAGGTCTCCATGTGCACGAAGATATCCTCCGTGCCTTCTCCCCGCGTCAGGAATCCGAAGCCGGAGATGCGGTTGAACCACTTCACCTGGCAGCGTTCCCAGTCGCTCTCCGGCTCGACACTGACGTGCGTGCGCGCCTGGATCTCGGAGGGATGAACGGCCGTCGACTCGTCCATGTTGAGGATGCGGAAGGCTTGCAAGCCGCGCTGGCGCTTCAAGACCTGGCAGTGAACCCGAGCCCCTTCGTAGGCCGTCTGATAGCCTCCCGCCCTGAGGCAGGTCACGTGCAGCAGCACGTCTGGCATACCGTTCTCGGGAACCACGAACCCGAATCCTTTACTCGCATCGAACCACTTTATGTGGCCTACGACTTCAAACACGTCCACACCGGCCTCGCCACCTGCTTCCGACTTCGCATCACGCTGTTCGGCAGGTGTGCCTTCTGGCCTCTTCTCGGGTGGAAACCTATCCATCTCAAAATTCCCCCGCACTCGAATGCATCACTTCCACAGTCCCCGGCCTGTCCGATCGCTCATCTCCAGAGTGGCCCTCACCACTGGGGACAGAATCAGTAAGCCGTCGAATCGAGAATACCATTCATAGCCCCCGCGAGAACCACATTTCTTGCCCCTTCCCCGATCGCTCCTCGAACGTCCCATGGACATCCACGTCCCGTTCCGGTCCGCCGAGCACCTCGGCAGCCCACTTTCCCGGTCCAATCCGGAGCTTTCGAGCAGGCCAAATCCCACTTGGTGCCACAACGCCTTTCCTCGGGTGTGTGGCAATTCTGTAACAGCACGGGGCGCCGCAACCGGCCTTCCCGTCGCCGCGGTCGAGGGTTTCACACCCGCCGCACCGGCCTCGTCTTGAGCGGCACACTGCCCCGGCGGCCCGGACATCTCAAGCCACCCCTCGGATCGGGCGGAACAACCGGCCGGCATGCGGGGGAAAAGGTCGTCGACCGATTTTCAGGTCGCCTGGTAAGCTTCTGCCACAGTGATGCTTTTCGCGGGGACAAGCGCCAGGTCGCCGGCCTGCTTCCCATTGGCGGGGCTGTGGAGTATCCGGAACGGAGTTCGAACGTCGACCACCCGGTGTCGGTTGGCGTTGCCGAGCCACCACAGTCCACCGCCAAGACCGATCATTCGACGAATTGAGGTGCAAAGATGAAGTACCTGCACACGATGGTGCGGATCAGCGATATCGCGCAGTCCCTCGACTTCTACTGCAACAAGCTCGGCCTCGAGGAGGTCCGCCGCTACGAGAGCCAGCAGGGCCGCTTCACGCTGATTTTTCTCGCCGCCCCCGCCGACAAGGAACGCGCGCTGGCCGATCGGGCGCCGCTCCTCGAGTTGACCTACAATTGGGATCCCGAGGAGTACCGGGGCGGGCGCAATTTCGGTCATCTCGCCTTCCTCGTCGACGACATCCACGCGACCTGCGCACGCCTCATGGCGGCCGGTGTGACGATCAACCGCCCTCCGCGCGACGGACACATGGCGTTCATTCGCTCCCCCGACGGCATCTCGATAGAATTGCTGCAGAAAGGCGACAGCCTCACGCCCTGCGAACCGTGGACGTCGATGCCCAACACAGGCACGTGGTAGGAGTGGGAATTTTTTCCTGCGCCTGCTCCGGCCGCGGCGTCTGGGCTCCGTCTGGCTGCAAGACCGCTGCGAACATCCATCGCGCCAACGCCGGCTGGCGCGCCGGATGTCGCATCCGGTGGGGCATCCGCGCTCCCGCCCTGCGGTGGTGCTCGCGGCGGCGCAGGGCCGCAAGGGGCACCCCCGCGACCGGCGGGCTTCGGCCATTCGATGGATCGGCGATTGTCTAGCGTCTCACCCGGGCCCGTCCTCGGCGCCCTCGGGCGCGGACCGGCCACCCCACCATGGCGCAACGGGCATCATCGGCCCGGCATGGCTTGGTACCCCCTAGGGGAATCGAACCCCTGTTTCCAGAATGAAAATCTGGCGTCCTGACCACTAGACGAAGGGGGCGGCGCGCAAGCGGTATAGAGACGATCGCAGCGCCGCGCAAGGACTTCGGGCGATGCTTCGACCCGCGGCTCGTACCGGCGCCACTTCACGGGTCTCGGCAGAGGTCAGCCTTGCTCCTGTAGGCGCGGATCGGCGACGTCGTCGATGGTGAGATCGATTCGTTCGCGCCCACCCCAGGTATCGCGCTTCAAGGCCCCGGCAACGTGCACCGGCATGCCGTCGGACGCCTGCAGCATGTCGCCGATCGCGGTACCGGCCGCCCGAAACGCGATGGCGTTGATGCGACTGCCGTCGCCGCCCTCGAGCGTGCAGCGCAGATGCGCTTCGCCAACCACCTTGACCGCCCGCACGCGCTGCGCCGGGAAGACGAACCTCGGGCTCGGATTGCCGGCACCGTAAGGCCCGGCCTTCTCGATCAGCGTCACCAGCGCGGGCGTTGCCGCCCCGGGCGAGAGCGCGCCGTCCACGCCGAGGCCGGCGACCGCCCGTGCATCGCGCACCACACCAGCGAGTCGGGCCCGCAGGAAACCCTCGAGCGCGCCGAGCCGCGCCTCGGCGACCGTCAGGCCCGCCGCCATGGCATGGCCACCCCCCTTGACGATCACGCCCTCGGCCGCCGCCTGGCGCACCGCCGCGCCGATGTCGCACCCACGGATGGAGCGAAGCGAGCCGGTTCCCTCGCCGTTCTCGCCCCAGGCGATCACCAGCGACGGTCGGCCGAACTGCTCCGTCAGCCGGCTGGCGACGAGGCCGACGAGGCCCTTGTGCCAGTCCCGGGAGCCCGCGATGATGATGGGCCGATCCGGATCATCGGCCACCTGCGCCTCGCCAGCCGCGCGCGCGGCCTCGAGGATCTCGGTCTCCATGGTCTTTCGCTCCCGGTTGAGCCGGTCGAGCGTTTCGGCGATGCGCTGGCTTTCCGCGTCGTCCTCCGAGATCAGCAGCGTTGCCCCGAGCGCCGAATTGCCGATCCGTCCGCCGGCGTTGATGCGCGGCCCGAGCACGTAGCCGAGATGATAGGGCGTCGGCGCGGCCGCGAGCCCGGCAGCGTCGGCGAGGGCCCGCAGTCCGAGGTTCCGGCGCTGGCGCATCACCTGCAAGCCCTGCACGACGAAGGCACGGTTGAGCCCCTCGAGCGGCACCACGTCGCACACCGTCCCGAGCGCCACCAGATCGAGCCAGCCAAGCAGGCTCGGCTCCGGGCGTGCACGATAGTGGCCGCGTTCACGCAGCGCCTTTGTGGTCGCAACGAGCGTCAGAAAGACCACGCCGACGGCGCAGAGATGCCCCATGCCGCTGAGATCGTCCTGGCGGTTGGGGTTGATCAGTGCGGCGACCTCCGGCAACTCGGCGTCCGCCTGATGATGATCGATGACGACGACGTCGACCCCACGTTCGCGAGCCACCGCGAGCGGACCATGGCTCGCCGTGCCGCAGTCGACCGTGACGATCAGTTGGGCACCTTCATCGATGAGCGAGGCGATCGCTTCGGGATTGGGGCCATAGCCCTCGAAGAGCCGGTCCGGAATGTAGATCCGCGAGCGGATGTCGTGCGCGGCGAGAAACCGCGCCAGCAGCGCCGAGGAGGTCGCCCCGTCGACATCGTAGTCTCCGAAAATCGCGACCCGTTCCCCCTTCTCGATGGCCGTTGCGAGGCGTTCGGCGCCCCTTCCCATGTCCTGGAGGCCCTTGGGATCGGGCAGCAGATCGCGCAGCCGCGGATCGAGGAACCCCGGCACCTCGTCGATCCCGACGTCGCGGGCCGCGAGCAGCCGGCCGAGCAGCTCGGGCACATCGTGGCGTTGCGCGATCGCCGTCGCCAGCGCGCCCCTTCCGGGCGCCAGGCGGTCGTACCAGGAGAGCCCACGCGCGGAGCGACGAACGCCAAGGAAGAGACGACGCTCGGCCGGACCGGCCCCACTGTCCGGCGATTGGGTGAGGGTGGCTGTTTCGGTCATGGCGTGCCCCCGGGGAATCGACGCCCCGGAGTGTGCTCGCTTTGCAGGGCCTCGGCGACCCCCAGGGCCGGCTTCCCACCAGTTTCGCGTCGACCGGCCGCCGCCCGGTCAGCTCGCCGACACGATCCGGTGCCGCGCCGAGATGCGCCGGACGGTGCCCGTGGCCGAGCGCATCACGATCGTCTCGGTCTCGATGACGCCGGTGCCGAAGCGCACGCCCGAAAGCATCGAGCCGTCCGTGACGCCGGTCGCCGAGAAGATCACATCGCCGAGCGCGAGTTCGTCGCGCGTGTATTTGCGTTTGATGTCGGCGATGCCGATCTTGTGGGCACGCACGATATCATCGTCCTTCATGGGAACGAGGCGCGTCTGGATCTGACCGCCGATGCACCGCAGCGCCGCTGCCGCCAGGACCCCCTCCGGCGCCCCGTCGATGCCGAAATAGATGTCGATGCCCGTTTCCGCCGGGTCCGTGGTCTGGATGACGCCCGCGATGTCGCCGTCACCGATGAGGCGCACGGCAGCCCCGGCCTCGCGCACTGCCGCAATGAGCTGGGCATGGCGTGGCCGATCGAGGATGCAGGCCGTGAGGTCGGCGACCGCAACGCCCTTGGCTTTGGCAATGGCGGAAAGGTTCTCGCCCGGCGTGCGGTCGAGATCGACGATCCCGTCCGGGTAGCCGGGCCCGACGGCAATCTTGTCCATGTAGATGTCCGGCGCGTGCAGCAGCGTGCCCTCTGGTGCCACGGCAACGACCGCGAGAGCGTTCGGCAGCGCCTTGGCGCAGATCGTCGTGCCTTCGAGCGGATCGACGGCGATGTCGACCCGTGGCCCGCCCGCGCCGACCTCTTCACCGATGTAGAGCATCGGCGCCTCGTCGCGCTCGCCCTCACCGATCACGATGCGCCCGCTGATCGCCAGCCGGTTCAGCTCGCGCCGCATGGCATCGACGGCGGCCTGGTCGGCGGCCTTCTCGTCGCCCCGCCCGCGAAGCCGCGCCGCCGCGATCGCTGCCTGCTCCGTCACTCTGACGATCTCGAGTGTCAGCGATCGGTTCAAAGTCGCCTCGATAGCCATTTCAAGCTCCCCCGCTCCGCCGCTCGCCTTCACGCCGTCCGGCGTCAGCCCCTTCCCGGTCCACCAGTCGATCGCCGCCTTCGCGCGCTGTCACGGCCGCCCCGGCTCAGAAATCCTCGATGCGAATCAATTGTGGCCGCCCGTTCAAATGACCATCCGTTTCGATTGCCGCCAAGGCCTCGCGAATGGCGCGCTCCGTCGTGCGGTGGGTAATCAGCACGACGGAGGCCATCGGCACGCCATCGCCCTGCGGCTTGCCGCCCCCCGCACTGCCGCCACGGCGCTGCACGATGCTCTCGAGCGAGACGCGCTGCTCGGCCATGCGCGTCGCGATGGCGGCGAACGCGCCGATCCGGTCGTAGACGGCGAGCCTGACGAAGTAGGCTCCCTCGTGCGCCTTCATGCCGGCCCGCTCGATGTCCTTGAGTTCGGCCGCCGGGATCACGAACACCGGGCTCTGATCGCCGCGCGCGACGTCGAGGATGTCGCTGACGACGGACGAGGCCGTCGGCCCCGCCCCTGCCCCCGCACCGACCAGCATGATGTGTCCGACGCGGTCACCCTCCACGGCCACACAGTTCGAAACCCCGTTGACACCGGCGATCGCCGAACCGCGCGCAACCATCGTCGGGTGCACCCGCTGCTCGATCCCATGCTCGGTCGCGAGCGCGACCCCGAGCAGCTTGATCGCATAGCCGAGCTCGGCCGCCGCCTCCATGTCGGCGCGCTCGATGTTCTCGATGCCCTCGATGTAGACCTCACCGATCGCGGGCTTGGTGCCGAACGCGAGCGAGGTGAGCAGCGCCAGCTTGTGAGCGGCATCGAAGCCACCGATGTCGAAGGTCGGGTCGGCCTCGGCATAGCCGCGCGCCTGCGCTTCGGCGAGCACTTCCGCGAAGTCGCGCCCTTCCTCCGCCATCGCCGTCAGGATGAAGTTGCAGGTCCCGTTGAGGATGCCGTAGACGCGGCGGATGGTGTTGCCTTGCAGGCTCTCACGCATCGTCTTGACGATCGGGATGCCGCCCGCCACCGCCGCCTCGAACTTGATCGTCGTGCCGGCGGCCTCGGCAAGCCTGGCAAGTCGCGTGCCGTGGTGGGCGAGCAGCGCCTTGTTCGCCGTGACGACCGGCTTACCGCGCCCGATCGCCGCCTCCACCGAGGCACGGGCCGGTCCATCCTCACCCCCGATCAATTCGACGAAGAGGTCGACTTCGTCGGATTCGGCCAACGCCACCGGATCGTCGAACCAGCGATAGCTGTCGATGGCGACGCCGCGATTGCGCCCGCGCTGGCGCGCGCTGACGGCCGTGACCGTGATCGGGCGTGGCAGGTGCGCGTTGATCCGTTCTGCGTGCGCACCGAGCAGCGAAAGCACGCCGCCCCCGACAGTGCCGAGCCCTGCGATACCGATCCGCAACGGTGTCGTCATTTGCCTGCCCCGGTTCCTCACAGAGATTGACGCCGCGTACTTCGCCCGGCGCCTCGTCACGGTCCATAGGACCGCTGACCGCAGCGGGTCGCAGCGCCGACCACCACTCACTCGGCGAGCCTTATGCCGCGAACCGACCGCGAGCGCGAGCGCAATATTGTGTTTGTCGAAGTGCCTCGAACCGGCGCCCATGCGCGGGATCGATCGCGCAGGACACCGGCGCGCGCGTCACGAACTGGGAGCGCTGATCGCCTTGACGGTCTGGCTGCCGTGCGTCTCGCGGATCGCCTCGAGTTCACTCACGGCCTTGGCCTGCTGGCTCGGCGTCAGAACCGGGATCGTGATCGGGCTGATGTCCGCGATACTCGGATATCGAACACCCTCCGAGCAGGCCGAAACGCCAATTCCGACCGCGATCACGACGCCGACCGCAGCCGCGATCCGGCTGGCCGGAACCTTCCGACGCCCATTGGCGGACGGCCGCACGGCGGGGCCGCGCGCGCATTCAGCATGTTTCCCGTCCGCCATGGCGAATCTCTCCGAGCGCGCGATTGTCATACCACATGGGGAATCACGATGGTAGGATGGTGGTGGTCGTAAGGCGGATTGCACACGGGCGCGAACGGCCTTAGGCGGTGTCTGTCGCTCGGGTGGCGGTTCAGTCGCGGCCGCTGACGCGTGCGTTCGCCGTTCCAGCCCGTCCATACCGCCATCGTCATTGCGCCCGTCCGAGGTCGCATCGTGTGCGGCCGAGGCATTCCGACCGCCACGATTAGAGTCGAGCCATGCAGAAGAAGCACGACAAGGACGCCGTTGGCGTCCCTCCGAAGGCAGCGGCGGGCACGGGTCGCAAGCGATCCAGGCAGCGCGCCGACGAGAATGCGCGCGAGGAGGCGGACAAGCCGGCCGCCGGAGCGAGCGAGCAAGCGCCGCCGCCCCGCGCCGATACCACACGTGCCAGCGCCGACGCCGGTGAGAAAAAGCACAAGCCGGAGGGCACACCACCTCCGCAGATCACCGACCTCGAGGAGTTCGCCATAAATCTCGCCCGCACCATGGAGGAGGGCACGCGCGCGCTCGCCACCATCATCGAGCATTCCTCCCCGGCCAAGAACGCTCGCCAGCAGGTGAGCGACATCAACGTCGCCACCCAGGCGATCGGCGAGGTCGTCAGCCATTGGCTCGCCGATCCCGCCAAGGTCGCGGCCGCCCAGGCCAGCCTCATGCGCACCTACTCCGATCTCTGGAGCAACCAGCTGAAGCGACTCATGGGTGGGGAGGCTCGATCCGTCGTTCAGCCGGAGGCTGGCGACAATCGCTTTCGTGATACGGAGTGGTCCGAGAACCCCTATTTCGACTTCTGGAAACAGTCGTACCTGGCCACGACACGCTGGGCCGAAGAGGTGGTGGCCGAAGCCGACGGCATCGACGATCGCACCCGCCAGCGCGCGAATTTCTATCTCCGCCAGGCCGCTTCGGCGCTCTCGCCCTCGAATTTCCCGTTCACCAACCCCGAGGTCGTGCGCGAGACCATCCGCTCGAACGGCGAGAACCTCGCCCGGGGAATGGAGCACCTGCTGCGCGATCTCGAGCGCTCCGGTGACATGCTGAGGATCTCCCAGACCGACACCGAAGCCTTCCGCGTCGGCGAGAACCTCGCGACGACCAAGGGCTCCGTGGTCTATCAGAACGACGTGATGCAGCTCATCCAGTACGCGCCGCGCACCGCCACCGTGCACGACGTTCCGATCCTCGTCGTGCCGCCGTGGATCAACAAATTTTACATCCTCGATCTGACGCCGGACAAGTCCTTCATAAAGCATGCGCTCGATGCCGGCTTCACGGTCTTCGTGGTGTCCTGGGTGAACCCCGGCCCGGAGCATGCCGACAAGGGCTTTCCGGAATACATGTACGAGGGCGTACTCGCTGCCGCGGACGTCGCGGCCGAGATCACCGGCTCGCCGCAGTCGCACGTTCTCGGCTACTGTGTCGGCGGCACGCTGCTCGGCACCACGCTCGCCTGGCTCGCCGCGCGCGGCGAAGAGCCGTTCCGCACCGCCACGTTCCTCACGACCCAGCTCGATTTCGAGAACGCAGGCGACCTCCTCGTCTTCGTCGACGACGTCCAGATCGACGCCGTCGAGGAGATGATGGAGGAGAAAGGCTATCTCGAGGGCTCGCGCATGGCCCAGGCCTTCAACATGCTGCGCCCGCGCGATCTGATCTGGCCCTACTTCGTCAACAATTACCTCCTCGGAAAGAAGCCGTTCCCGTTCGACCTCCTGTTCTGGAACCAGGATTCGACGCGCATGCCCAAGCGCAACCACGCCTTCTACCTGCGCGAGTTCTACCAGGGCAACCGGCTGACCTCGGGCGAGATGCTCTTCGAGGGCGAGCGGCTCGATCTCGCCAAGGTGAAACTGCCGGTCTACGAACTCGCCACCCGGGAGGACCATATCGCGCCCGCCCGCTCAGTCTTTACCGGTGCGCGCCACCTCGGTGGCGACGTCCGCTTCGTCCTCGCCGGCTCCGGTCACATCGCTGGGGTCGTCAATCCGCCGGCAAAGCTCAAGTACCAGTACTGGACCGGCGCGCCCGTCAGCGCCGCCGCCACGCTCGACGACTGGCTCGCCCTCGGCACCAAGGAGACCCCCGGCTCCTGGTGGCCGGATTGGTACGCCTGGCTGGCCGCGCATTCCGGCGCCGAGGTTCCGGCGCGCGAGGTCGGAAGCCCCGATTATCCTCCTATCGAGGACGCCCCGGGCAGCTACGTCCTCCAGAAGGCCTGAGGAGGGCCGACGCATGGCCCTCGAACTCGACCACATCGTCGTTGCGGCAGCCGACCTCGCGGCGGGCCGCGCCTTCGTCGGCGCGCGGCTCGGCATCGAGGTGCCCGCCGGCGGTCGCCATGCCCGCATGGGCACCCACAACGCGGTTGCCGCGTTTTCTTCCCCGCCCGACACCTACCTCGAGGTCATCGCGCTCGATCCCGAAGCCGCCCCCCCGCCTCCCGGTATCGCCCGCTGGTTCTCCTTCGATGATCCCGGCCACCTTGCCCGCCTCTCGGGCGAGGGGCCGCGCCTTTCGCACTGGGTCGTGCGTACGCCCGATATCGAGACGACCGTCAGGGCGTCGGGCGGCCTCCTCGGCACACCGATCGCGATGTCGCGCGGCGAGTTGCATTGGCGCATCGCCGTGCGCGCGGACGGGCGTCTGCTCGAGGATGGTCTCGTTCCGACGGTGATCGAGTGGCCCGAGGGACCCCACCCGTCGCGCCGCATGGCGCCCACCGGCCTCGACTTCCTGGGCCTCACCCTCCATCACCCCGAGCCGGATCGCCTCGCCGCTCTCCTGTCGAGCTTCGGCGCCGGCGAACTGGTTGACATTCAGGCAACGACCGGCGTTCCGCGCATCGTCGCGCGCCTCGCCCACGGGGATGCCGTCAGCATGCTCTGACACCCCCACCCGCCGGCCCGGGTGCCACGCTCCCACTCTTCGATCCGCAATGAAACAGGCATTCGATACGGGCTCGCAAGCCCGCCGGCTTCGCCGCGTCCGGGAGCCGCAAGCGCCCCTTTATTGGCGCCCAGGTTGCCAGGGCGGGTGAGAACTGCTATACGTTCATTCGAAGATTGAATGACCATTCGGTTGCCATCGACCCCGTTCGAGGCAGCGTTGGCCGCGCGCGTGGCCACCCGGTCCCATCCCGCGAGTAGACACCATGCCGAGTTCGACCAATGAGCGCCCCACCACGAGCCGGGCCGAAGAAGCACCCCGTTATGGCCTCGCCGCCTGGACGTACCGGAGCGACGAGTTGCAGGAGCTCGAATACACCAACGTCTTCCTGCGCTCCTGGCAGTTCGTCTGCCACGCGAGCGAGGTTGCCGCGCCCGGCCAGTACGCGACCCTCGACATGCTGCGCGACAGCGCCATCGTCGTGCGCGACCGCGCGGGCGAGCTTCGCGCCTTCAAGAACGTCTGCCGGCATCGCGGCACGCGGCTCCTCGATGGCCGGGGCTCCTGCAAGCATCTGATCCAGTGCCCCTATCACGGCTGGACCTACGACTTCGACGGCCGTCTCGCCGGCGTACCCGAGCGTCCGACGATCCCCGGTCTCGACCGCGGCAAGCTGGGCCTGCTCGAGATCGAGATCGAGGTCTTCCTCGGCCTCGTCTTCGTGCGTTTCGAGGCCGGTGGCCCGTCCGTCGCCGAGATGTGGGGCGACTATGGCGACCTGCTGCGGCCCTATCGGATCGAGGACATGGAGCCGGCCGGCGAAACGATGACCGAGGTCTGGAACTGCAATTGGAAGACGGCGGTCGAGAACAATCTCGAGAATTACCACATCCCGCTCGGCCACCCAGGCTATGATCGCATGCTCGACAGCGACCTCCTCGGTTTCATGAACGAGGAAGGCGTGGCCGGCAGCGAGAGTGTGCTCGCCCGCGAGGCCTCCATCTATCCGACCGAGCGCATGTACCAGCACCTGGCGCCGCGCGCCCTCGCCGATCGCCTCGGTGAAAAGCAGCGCTCGACCTGGACCTTCTTCACCATGCCCCCCAACATGGGCGTCGACGTCTACCCGGACAGTGCCGACATCTTCCAGATTCTGCCCTTGACGGCCGAGACCTGCATGCTCCGCTATCCGATTTTCAAGCGGCGCGACGAGACGCGCGAGGAGCGCCTCTTGCGTTATCTCAACATGCGCATCAACCGTCAGGTTGCCGTAGAGGACAAGGCGCTCTCCGAGCGTGTCCAGGCGGGGCTGGCGACGGCCGGCTACACCCCGGGCCCGCTGTCCGATATCGAATTGCCGATCTTCGACCTGCACGAGCGCCTGCGCGCGGCGATCCCCGCGATCGGATTGCCCAGCGCCCCGCCACAAGGTGAGCTGGCGGCAACGGGCGGGCAGCTGGCCCTGCCCGTCGCGGCGGAATAGTGATGGAGCGGCGAGACCGACCGGCCGCGCTCCACGAACATCGGCCTCTTGGCGCTCATCGAGCGCCTGGAGGCGGGCGAGCGCCCTCTGGCGTGGACACCGGCGGCGAAGTCCGTTACTAGCGCCCTGCCGGAGCATGTGGCGCCAATGCGTGCCCGCTGGCGGGCGGGTAGCTCAGTGGTAGAGCATCTGACTTTTAATCAGATGGTCGTGGGTTCGATCCCCACCCCGCTCACCAATGATTTCAATGGGTTGACCGATATTGGAGCGTACACGAACACCCCTCTGGCTAACACCGGGCTAACATTTTCCTGCGCAGTTTCGTCGGAATCAGTGGACCGCGCCGCGGCGGGCTAACACGGATGGTCGGCGTTTAGGCCAAGCGGTGCGCGGCGTCTGCCAGGTGCGGCACTGACGCCCTGCGGACACCCACAGGACCAACCAGTCGGTTGATATAGAGGTCGAGGGCCCCGAACGAGGCGGTCACGCTCAGAGGTCGCGTGACCACCCCCCGTCATGACGGCGAACGGGGATGACGCATCGGTCAGCCTCGTGACCGGCCTCCGGCGACGAATTTCTCGAGAAGCAGGTCACCGAGTCCGCTGATGTTGAGCGGCACCAGCAATTGCACAGCGATCGCGGGTGCCTCGGTGCTGAGACGAGACGATCCAAGCCCACTGAACAGGGGCCCAACCAGATCGTCCGCGCACGGTGTGATAATTTATCTTACGGAAAGCGAGCCGTCAGGAAGGTTGGCAGGGGGCGCCTGACCAACCGTCTCGAACTTGGACCGGCGCCCTGGAAGCGTTGACGCGGACCTGCAATACTGCGACCGGCGATGCGCACTGGGTCGGGTGTTGCGCTTGGGCTGTATCCTAGCCCGAGCCGACCTCGGAACACGCCGTCGTTTAGCAACGGTCCAAGCGAAGCGCCGCGTGGCGTGTGACAAGGAGCGGACGTGGGCGAGTGGGACTGTTGTGCAGAGCAGCAACGGCGTGATGGGCCAATTCCGGAAACACTTTGGACATGCACAGCGGTGCGAGGGATAGTCAGCAGGGCGTGAGGAGCGGACTTCAGAGCCTTGGCCATGTATGTACTGATTGCGACACGGTTATTCCGGCTAAGATTGATCGCGGTGGCATAGTTTGATGACTTGAAGGTCTTGCCGGATGATCTGCGGGGACGCATGAAGAATTTTCTTGGATCAGTCGTTTGGATGTGTTTTTGGGGCGCAGTACTGGGCCTTCCGATTTTGTTGGTTTTGCATGATCTAATTCCGGCATCATGGTGGGAAACAGTCGACCGGCCGGTCGTGCTCGAGTGCAAGCACTCAGATGGTGTGCCCAAACTGATCTCTTTCACCCCAAATTTGGGTAAAATAATCTATGACGGCAGCGAGGTATCTGGGGACGTAAGTAGTGGTGTAGTGCGTTTCGAATTCACAAACGTGGCCGGTGGGCGATGTGAATGGACGGTTTCGCGCGTCGACGGCACTGGCCAATCCTCATGTAAAAACAAAGATGGCAAGCATTCATTCCGTTACTTTGAGTGCGATTTAGGCGCGAGGACAAAATTCTGATTAGAATTTCTTGTCTCGGGAGAGCGCGCCTTTCCATTCACCGTAACGGCAATACCCTCGCTTGCGACTCGCGCCGCGCCGTCAGCAATGTCTCTTATGTCACAGTCTCGACGTTCGCTGACCGCATGATGCGTCGGGACCGCGAGGTCTGCAAGGGGTCAATCGCGTTGATCCGGTGCACCGATCATGTTGCACCCGCTCACAGCCGCTCCTCACGCCCTCCAGATATTCGAGCAGGCGGACAGGCATCCGACGAGGCACTGACACGGATGGTCACTGCACCAGAAATCCGGCGCCAGCTCGTTTAGCGCCGGCTCGCCTTGTTGGCCGTGCAGTGATCGAGCTGTGGCGGTCCCGATCTGTCTGCCTACGGCGCTATCGCTCCCTCGGTCGAGCGCACGATGTGAAATGGCGCCGCCGGGGCGGCGCCAGTCTTATGGCTCACGCCTCACCCTGCCTGCCCTTGAGCCATGCGACGGCCTGGCTCGCCCTGGCGGCTGCGGTGAAGATGGCGCGGTCGTCGGCCTTCATGAGCCGCAGCCAGTGGGCGAGGTACTGGGCGTGGTCGGGCCGGATGTCCTCGGTGACGCCGATCTCGGCGCAGAGGATGGCGGCTCCGATCTCGGCGACGAGTTCTTCCGCGGCATAGGCCTCCTTGCCGAAGCGGCCTGAGAGGTCGCGGTCGCAGCGCGATGCATGCGCCGTCGCGTGCGTCAGCTCGTGGAGGAGCGTCGCATAATACCCCTCGTCCCGGCTCATGGTGTCGGTGCCGCAGAAGAGGGCCTCCTCGGGCATCTGGATGTGGTCGCTCGCCGGAGCGTAGTAGGCGCGCTCGCCGCCGTGGCGGATTGCGATGCGGCAGGCGGTGATGAAGCGGTCGGCCGCTTCGATCCGCTCGATCGGGCCGAGAGGCTCGGGTGCTGCCGACGGCCCGAAGCCTTCGACCTCGGCGACATTGAAGACGCGCGAGGCCTTGGCGACACGGCGGACGCGGGTGCCATCGCCGTCCGTGCCGCCGGCATCATCGGTGTCATCGCCGGCCGCTTCGTACTGCTTGTAGAAGACGACGAGTTCGGAGCGGGCGCCCTTGACGACCTGCGCGCCCATTTCGCTCCACTGGCGATAGGTCGCCCAGAGCGGAGAGGAAAACCCGCGCCGTTCGCCGGCGACCCAGAGGTTGACGATGTTGATGCCGTTGTAGGCGGCGCCGGTCGCGGCGTTCTCCGGGAGCCAGAGCGGGCGACCCGAGCGGCGCCAGGGCATCATGGGCTCGCCGGGGCCGGCCTCGATGGCGGCAATGAGGTTGGCGGTGATCTCGGCGTGGAGGTCGCGCCGGGGCGTGTTGGCTTGCTTCGACATGTTCGGCTCCTTGGTCTGCGCCCGTCGATGCGCGGTGGGCGTGACGATACGGAGCCGCGGGGTCCCGAGGGGGCGCGGAACCCGAGCGCAGCGAAGGGCGGCCTGCGGAGCAGAAAGCCGAGGCCGCAGGCCTTGCAGCGCGCCCGCCCCGCGGCAGACATCGGCACCAATGCCCACCGCCCGAGCGGGCCCTTGGAGGAGCCGGAGGCGGAGCAGCAGCGCCAGGGGATCGGAACGGAGGAACTCGCCAAGGGCGCTCGCCCGTAACGGGAACGCAGGAAGGCAGGCAGGGCACGGCGCCGTGGAGCCAGCCAGAAACGGAGAAAAACACTTCCGCCGCGTCGCGCAATCGGGTATCGTCGAGGGATGACGAAACGCAGAATGCCCGAACGATTTTCCGGAAAGGAACTCTCGGAACGATTGCGCCAGGTGCTCGATGAACTCGCCACGGTCTGTGACGAGATCATGATCACGCACCTCGACGAGACCGAAGACGAGAGGCCGGCGGAGGACGAACCGAAGCCGCACTGAGCCGAACGGCGCGCGCCATCGTGCCGGATGTGCCGGGCCCGGGGGTCAGCGGCGGAGGCCGTACGCGTGCGCGAGCCGGTCGCAGAGATCGGCTGCGACGCCATTGAGTTCGGCGATGGCGACCGCTTGCGAGCTGGTCCGATCGGGCGAGAGAGGCCCGCCGTAGCAGGTGAGGACGCCGCCACGGACGTCGTCGAAGCGGTAGATCAGCCGGATGCCGGTTGCGGGATCGAGGGCATGGATCGGCTGATCGGTCTCTTCGCACGCGGCGATCGCGGCCTCGGTGAAGATGGGACGCGAGCGCACGGGGGAGTTATTTCGTGCGGGGAGCGGGGGCACCGCCACTTGCATTTGCGCTTGCATTCGAACCTGAGCCCGTGCCTGCAGCGGCGGAACCGAGGGCCTTTTCGCGGCGCTGCATGACCTGCTCGGGCGTGGCGCTCGACAGGATGACGCCGGCGGTGGTCTCGACACGCGAGCGGAAGGTCTGGCCGAGGGTATAGCCCTTCTCGCCCGTCAGCTTCTCGGCATCCGCATTCGTGAAGGGCGAGGCCTCGCGGATGTTGGTTGCCGGCACGAAGCGTTCGGCGCCGACGTTGACGAGACCGATGCCCTGGGCACGGACCGCATCGAGGGTCTCGCGCGCGAGCTTGGTCGAGCGGTCGGCGAACTGGATGGCGATGTTGAAGCCGGCGGCCTCCTCGCCGTAGCGCTCGACGATGCGGGCGCGCTCCACCTCGCCGATCGGGCGCACGAAGCGGATGGTGTCGGTCGGGACGACGGAGCCGGAATTGATTTTTATTGTTTTATTCATTGATTTTCTCCTTAAAATGATTTAGAAAGACGCATTATATATTTATGAAAACCTGATATGTCAACACAATTATGAGATTCAAAATACCCGGAGAATTCGAAACAGAAACCCTGCTCGACCTTTCGCAGCGCATCATGGCGGTGCTTCAGGACGCCGGTGTCGAGCGCGTGGCGCAATTGAACGTCTATCTCTCGATCGTCGGGCGCGATGGCTTGCAGCGGGAGCTGGAGCGCGACGGCGAGCCGATCGATACGCTGACGCTCGACGGCCGCGACCTCGCCTGCCCGTCCCGCCCGGACCGGCTTACCGTCTCCGATCGCCCGGCGGAAAGCCGCCCTGCGGCACGATCCGAGGCGCGGCGAGCGCCGGCCGCCAAGCGGCAGGGGGAGCGCCGATGAGCTACACGGTCTATGCGATCATCGACCCGCGTTCGCAGCGACCGTTCTATGTGGGCGAAACACGGGCCTTTGCCCGGCGCTGCCGCGAGCACCTCGAAGGCACGGACCAGATTTCCGGGCTGGTGATCCGCCAGATCATCGAGAACGGTTTCGTGCCGCACTTCGTCGTGTTGGAGATGCACGCCGACGAGGAGACGGCGCTCCGGGCTGAGATCTTCTGGATCGAGACGATGCTGGGTCGCGCCATCGCGCTGGTCAACAGCCAGGCATTCTCGGGGTTTCGCGAGCGCTCCGCCAGGCGTCGGTCAGAGACGTCGAAACTTGAGACCATGCAACGCCTTCGCACGGTTGCGAACGGGCGCACAGCCAAGCGCACTTCGGCCGGCCGGCAGGCCGCTCTCCCAAGTGCTCGGGGCGCCACGGCCACCCGCCCTGCCCCGGACCACTGGCAGCCCGCCGAACTCAAGCGGCTCGATGGCATGCGGCGCCACGGCATGGATGCAAAGACGATGGCCAAGATGCTCGGCCGCCCGGTTCGTCAAGTTCGGGCCAGGCTCGCCGAAACCCGCTCCACCTGACGCCGGCCGGGCAGCCGTCGTCACCATGTCGTCGCGGTGTGACGACCGCCCGCCGCTCCGCCCTCCTCGCCCCGCCGGTTTTCTTGTTCGGCCGCGCCGCAGGCTTTTCTCGTCCCGGCCGGGCGCGTGACGCGCCATCGCGCGCAGGGGCTGTGAAGGCTGGCGCGTAGGCGCCACCGCAGGCTTGGCCTTGACGGCGCCGAGCACGGTGGCACGCTGACGAACCGGGGCGCCCTGCCACTGGAATGCGGGTCCATGGCGCCGGGTGAATTTCCAACCGTTTCCCCTACGGATGGTCGTCGATCGAATTCGCTGCTTCGCCGAACACGATCCGCACGAATTCATTTCGGGATCAATTACTTCTTGCGCAACCCACTCGATTGTTCTAGGTTTTCTATATTGTTCGCATATTTGCGATTTCATTCATTTATTTCGAAGGGAGAATTCCATGTACAAACTCATTGCAACCACCGCCTGCCTGGCGGTTCTGTCGGACCCGGCCCTTGCCGGGAACATGACGCTCGCGCCCTATATCGGCTTCGATCTGCAGCGCACCACCTACGACTACAACGACAGCTACGACATCGGCGGCGGCCTCGCGCTCGACGGCGATGCGATCCTCGAGGACAGCCTCGACGGCTTCAACATCCACGTCGGCAACCGCTTCCACGAGAACTTCGGCGTCGAACTGGGCTATTTCCGCACCCGCGAGGAGGGCAAGGCGATCGCCAGCGGCGCGACCGTCGGGCCCGGCACAGTGGCGACGGCCGACTTCACGACCGACGTCAAGGTCCAGGGCTTCACGCTCGATGCGTTGGGTCTGATGCCGCTACCCGAGACGGAGAACCGCGTCGCGCTGATCGGCACGGCGGGTCTTTCCTGGAGCAAGGCGGAGGTGACGGCCACCGTCCCGGGCGTCGGCTCCGGTGACACGGACGAGAGCGAGATCGGCTTTCGGGCCGGCGCGGGCGCCGCGGTCAACCTCTCCGACGAGGTCAGTCTGCGCGGTCTCGTGCGCTACCAGACGGCCGACTTCGACGGCGTCGCCGACAACGCCTGGACCTATTCGCTCGGCCTCAACTACGCGTTCTAGAGAGAATTCCCCGGGAACCCGCCTCCCCGCCTCCGGGCGGGGAGTTTTTTTTGCGTCAGGTCCGGTGACGAGCTTCGATTCCCGCGCCTGATCGTCACCCGCAAGGGCCGAGACCGGTCGCCGAGGTCGACATCGCTTGCGCATGTTGAGCTGGCCGGGCTCGGTGCGCCCTCCCGGCCAGGGCGGGCGCATAGAGCAGGTTCCGCCGCCAGGCGGCGGCGCGCCACACCTGACGACCTATCTCAACCGCCGCCCGTCCTCTTCGAGTTCATCGGGATCGACGCGGTATCCGGCTTTGGCCAAGGCGCTGAGGACGAGGAAGCGCACGGTGACGGCGTCGGTCGCGGCTTTGACCTTGAGCTCCCGCGCCAGGTAGTCCGGCACCTCCAGGGAGAGCGGCCGCCGCCGCGCAACTGTCCGCGCCTTCTCCTCCTGTCCGTCGCCCCTGCGATCCTCTTCACCCAAGGGGCGGTGGGCGGGCTCGGGACTGGAATCCCCTCTGGAATTGCGGCTCGAACGTCGCTCCGGCAGCGGGGGAGGCTCCTTCTCTGAAGTCCGGCCCGTCGGAACAATCGTCGCCTCCACGGCGTCGAACGCCCCGCCGCCCAATTCCTCACCTGTCGTGGTATCGGCTCCATCCGTGCCGGGCGGCGGCGCAAAGCTCATGGAAGGAATGCGCTTGCGCCGGGCGGTCTCGGCGAGCCGGGCATCGAGGGTGAGGTCGAGTTCGTCGATCTCGATGGCGAGGAAGTCGGGAGGCGCTGCCGTCATGCCGCCCTGCCCTTGCCAGCCGCCGTTTGCGCCGACTTACCACCTTGCTTGCGCCCGAGAATGATATCGATCTCGTTGCAGAGGGCTCTGATTTCCTTTGCCGCCTTTCCCTTGGGCTCGGCCATTGTCGGAGCCTTGCCATTGAGGAACATCTCGCGGTACTGCGCCCGCTCGACGAGGCCGGTCGCAAAGCGGGCAATGCGGTGGCGGGCGATCTCGCGGTGCGCGAAGGCGGTGACACGTGTCGGGAGGGGAAAGAGCTTGGTCAGCAGCAGCCGGTACTGGACGTTCGTTGCACCAGCCTCCACGACGTCGCGGATGTCGTCGATGACGACGAGCGCCTCGCGCAGATCCGGCTCGGAGGCCTGGGCCGGGATGATGACGAGATCGGAGCGCGCCATGGCTTTCAGGAGCGTCGCTTCGCGCGTGCCGGCGAGATCGATGAGGACGTGGTCGAACGCACCGGCCTTCTCGCGGAACACCTTGGTGAAGGCATCGGGCACGACCGCGAGGGCTTCGAGACCGGCGAGCGCGGCCTTCCTGGCCCACCGGGCGACGGTCTGGTTGTGATCGAGATCGAGGACCAGGACGCGGTCGCCATCCTGGGCCAGCTTTGCGGCGAGCGCGGCACAGACGGTGGACTTGCCGACGCCGCCCTTCGATGAGGCGAACGAGAGAATCATACTAGTATAAATCGTTGCACAATTGCCAAGGAATGCAAGTATCGATTGCCGCATCTGCAAACTTGTCCAGATCGGCAACACGGCAACTCTACAAATAGGCAGATCATGACTTGCGCAAGTCGAGATTTGCCTTTGCCGCAACTTGCTCAAGACCGCAATCCGGCAAGTCTGCAAGTCACCAAACCTGCAAACCCGCATTTTCTCCTTTGCGTTGCGCCGAGACCAGTTTGTTTTCCAGAATGCGGATCGGCGAAATCGGCCCCAGAAGGCCCCTGGAGAGCTTAAAGGCGCGTGTGCTGTCCGGGGAGCCAGAGAGACCGTTCATCGCGCTGAGCGTGCCCCAGAGAGCCAAATCGGGCCCATCCACGGGCTGAGGAGGGGGCCGGGTGGCTCGAAACCCTCCGTTTGCGTTCTCGCAAAGCCAATTTGCGGTCCCTCGGCCGGCTCGGAGCATCCGGCCTCTCTCGATCTTGCCACCCTCACCAGGAGGTGCGGCGGACCGCGCGCGTCAGCGCAAGGGGAGGGTGAGGCGAGACCAAACACCGCGGCGGCGTCAGCCGTCCGCGTCCATTATCGCGTCGAAGACGCGCACAGCCGGCATCGCGCCGCAGGCGCGCATGAGGTTCGCGGGTGACGCCGTCTCACCGTTCAAGGATTCTTGTCTGTTTCAAGGATTCAAATTCGGGGAGGCGAACGGCCTGCAATTCCGCGGGTCTCGGGCCGCCAAAGTGAGAAGAAGGGCGGAGAAGGTGAGAAAGTGGGCGGAGTCGCGTGAGGAAATGGGCCGAGTCGGGTGAGGAAATGGGCGGCCTCAGGTGAGGGATTGGGCGGGCGCCGTATGGCCGATGTGGATAAGTGAGGCTTTGCAATGAGTTATCTCACCGCGTGCGCTCGGTCTGTGGCATGCTGGAGCCCGTGAGTACCGCAACCCGAGAGACCGCAACGGAGCCCCGGACCGACCTTCGAACGTTGGCGCTGAAGGTCGCGGGCGATCCCCTCGACCCCGACGACCGGGCGACCTTCATCAAGCCGACCGAACTCGTCGATGCCGTCGAGATCACGCCGCTCAACCGCAACGAATTGATCCTCTACAATCAGCTCCTGGCGCATGCCTGGAACGGCATCGCCCCCGGCCGCATCTACCGCGTCGCCAAGGCCCGCCTGCGCGGCAGCCACGAGAGCAACGATCGCCTGCACGAGGCCTTCGACCGGCTGATGGCGGCCTTCGCGAAGGTCAAGGTGCGCGATCCGGTCACGGGCCTTTCCAAGACCGTGCGGATCAACCTTCTCGGGCCGAACGCGGAGGAGGAGGGGGACGAGGGCTTTTTCCACTACACCCTGCACCCGAGCCTGATGGAGGTGCTCAAGGGGAGCCGCAGCTGGGCGCGCCTGCGCTCGGAGATGCAGTACCTGCTGCGCTCGAAATACTCCATCCGCCTCTACGAGATGATCGAGCAGCGGATCAATCTGCGCAAGCAGTCGCAGGCCTTCGGGATCGCCGATCTCAAGGGCCTGCTCGGCGTGCCGAAGGGCAAGCTCGCCCGCTTTGCCGATTTCAACGCCCAGTGCCTCAAGGTGGCGGTCGGGGAGGTCAACCAGCTGACCGACTTCGAGGTCGCCATCGGGCTCAAGAAGCGCGGCAGGCAGGTCGAGACGGTCACGCTGACCTGGCTGAAGAAATCCCCCGAGGCCCGCCTTGCCGCAGCCAAGGAACGCGAGCGCTCCCGCGTCGGCCGCATCGCCCGACGCAAGGCAACGGTCGAGGTGATCGTCTGACCCCCGCCCAATTCCTCACCGCTGGGCTTGGAACACAGCCATATGTGGGAAGGACCGCGAAGAGGCCGCCTACTTCAGATTGACCGCGTCATTCGCTGTCTCTTTATCTCCTGACGCACACGCCGACGCTGGTTGTGTATGCTCCACCGGAGAACTCGGGCCAGTCACAGGCGTGCCCGGCGTTGACCATCTCGGCCGCGACATCGAGGTTGTCGACAAAGCACTGCGCGACGATGCGCCGCCGATTGGTTGGCTTGGAGCGGCCATCGCAGACCGTGCCGCGCCCGACCTGGATACAACGCACAATTTGGTTGTCCAAGATAGCCTTGAGGCTATTCGAAGCGGGCTCGAAGCCGGGCTGGCCACGTTCCGGTGCATCGATGCCGCATAGGCGGACGCGTTGACAAGAACCACCGCTGCACAGATCGAACGTATCACCATCGATGATCGCGCCGGCCGAGCCCTGGAATTCACCGACCTCGGGGGTAGCAGTGGACACGATCAGTCGATAGGCGAGCAGGCCAATGGTGGTGGTGGCGATGATCAGGAAAATAATGGATACGAGCCAGGACCTCCATCCTGCCGGCCGCCCTCCGTAATCGGGGGATTTCTCGTATCCTGACGGCACGGCAACCACTCGGGAGCGCAAAAAGGGAACTCGGTTCAGTGTACTCAGAGCGGGCGAGCGAGCACAAGCTCCCTATGCGGGAAAGGCCAAGACGCCAACTCTGGTAGCTGACGCAGCTCAAGTGGCGGTGAAGTGTTGAGATGTGGAGATTGCGGACAATCGCTCGGGCTGTGCCGTTGTGGCCCCTCTGTTCTTGATCGGAACGCGATACCTTCAACAGCGGACTCCCTGTAGTCTGGTAATCGTCGGCGTCATGAAATCAATCGCGGAGCATGCCAAGGTGCGGCGCCGACGTTCAAATCAAATGAAGAACTGGGTTTGGCGTGCAAACGACAAGTCTCTTTGAACCACGTGTCATCGCCACGTAAAGGTTCTTTGCGTCGAGTGCTTGGACATTCAGGATGACAGCGACTTCAGCTTCCAGTCCCTTTAAGAGCAGCGTGCTCCCAACAGCGCGTTGGGGGAGGGGGCGGCCGACGAGTCGGTTCTGTTCCCGCATGCGAATGGAAGCATCGTAAAAGGACAAACCTTCCGTGCCTACACAGAGCTGTAGAGCCTTGATGCAGGATCGGAGTACGGCGGGGCGATGAGCTGTAACGCCACCTTGATTTCCGATCGCGACGAGGACATCGATTGCCTTTTGGTGCGACGGGTCGCGGACGAAAGCGAGTGCGATGCTCTCAGCCTCACTTGCTTCCCTCCGAGCCGTGCCGCGGTGGAGTGCGGCTAAGCGCTTAACAAAGTCCGCCGCACCCACATTTCGCATCACGCTTTGTGCGAACTCGACAAGGTGCTGGAGTGACTGCGGCGATGCCGGATCGAAGCGCTTCGCGAACGCGACGAGGTCTTTCAGGTCGACCGACTCGACCGTTACTGCTCCCGGCGTCTGACTAGCGAACCGTCGCTGACTGTCGGGGCTCGTGCTCTCGCCTATAATCAGCACACGACCTTCTGCTTCGGGCGGTCTGATCCTTGCCGCTTCAAGGCGCTTCTCGTGATCACTTCTTCCATCAAGATGGACGCATGTTACACCTTCAGGTGCGGTCCGGAGGTCGATCGCCTCGCCCCTCACTAGTCTGCCACGCACGTCCAGAAGCCAACGTCCCAGCGGCTCAGCTCCCGCGTTAATCCAGCGCCACGGCGTCGCGAGTTCTCCCACCAACGGAAAGTAGCCGCAGACTTGCTCGTCCCAGATCGCCAAATCATCGCCGCCGAACCCGAAGATCGCCTGCATGGGGTCGCCGAGCACACAGGTCGGCAAGGTTTGGGCCGCATAGACAATGATCGCGTGCTGACGGATCGAGCAGTCCTGATACTCATCGACGATAAGCCGCGCATAACTCGCATTGAGAACGTCAGCGACGTGGCCTGTCTTCAGCAGCTTTGCAGCTGCGACACGAATGTTCGGGTAATCCGTGCCCGGCCTCGCCAGATTGAGAAGTTCCGGATCGTGTCCGCTACGCGTGGGGAACGTGGAGATGAGCCGCATCGCCCATCCGTCGATTGTCGAGAGTCGATATGCCTTCGACGGGACACCGGCCTTGTCGAGCCGGCCCCTCAAGGCGACGACACCAGCGTTGGTGTGGGTCAGAACGAGGATGGGTTTGTCGCCGCTGTGCCGCGTTAGTGCCTCAGCGATTAGGTGTGTCTTGCCGCACCCGGCCGGCGCCGTCACGGTTCCCCGGTCAATCGCGAGCAAGTCGATCTCAGGCGCCGGCATTGGCACACCACACGAAGATGCTCTCGACGAGATCGCGGATGCCGGCATCGGCGTTCGGCAAGTCCGGGCCAACGATCTCCCGCGCCACGTCTTCCATCCATGTGACCGACTTGAACCACCCGGCGCGTTTCGTTCGCGCCGCCGCCCCAAGCGCAGCCCTACTCTCCGGGGAAATCCCTCCCGCTTCGCCCTCCGCCAGGACCGCGGCCAGATCCTTGGCGTTCTTGGTGGCTGACTTGATGTGCTCGTTCACCAGATCGTCGCCATGGAGATCGATCGCGCGAGCCACTAGTTTGCTAACCCCATCATCGGACAGGCTCAGGAAAAGCTCGTCTTCCAAGGCACGGCCGTCGCGCCAGGCAATCACTTTGCCGCCTTTGGCGATGAAGCCGTCCTCGATAGCGGCCGTCGGCTTCTTGTCATCGTCGCGAACGACGGCAACCCTATACCCCAGCGCTTGGAAAGCTTCTCCTCTTGCGAAGGGCCGGTCGGAATCGCCGCCGCCGCAATCCACTAACGCGGTTCCCAATGCTGTGATGGCGTCCTTCCCCTGCGCTGTCCTGTATTGATCGAGACCCCGCACGAGACCAACCTCGCTTGCGCCTTCGCAGACGATCACCGAAGGCGCGAGGAAAGCATCGGGATAGAGTCGGATCGTGCTCTGAACACCGTCGGCGGTGCCGACGTTTAACACTTCGTGGCAATTGCCAGATCGGCGCGCCACGAACAATTGGCTACCGGAGAGCTCCCGCAAGGCAACGGGCGAGTGCGTCGTCATGAAGACCTGGAGTGGCGGCGTCCTCTCCTTGGCGCCGAGCGACCCGAGAAGCCGGATGATTCGGTGCGGTTCGAGCCCATGTTCCAGTTCATCGATCAGGATCACCGTCGACTGCGCTGCCGCCTTTCGCTGGAGGCCAGCGATCAGCAGTCGGGTAGAGCCGATGCCCAACCCCCTCAGCGGTATGCCGCCCTCGTCATGCAGGGAAATCGTCCCGCTGCTGAAGGACACCGAGTGCGCGTCCAGCATTGCCTTGATGTTCTCACCTATTGGGATGCCGAGTTCCTTGGCGGTCGTCGCTACAATGGTGAGTGCTTCGCCGAATTGACCTTGGGCCTCTTCGCCGAAGGCCGCCCGGGCATCCCTAGCAGCCTTCGCCAGCGCGGCCGAAGCATCGGCACGCTCCTCCGATACACGGTTCAGAACCGAGCCGCGCCGCCAACCCAGATGGTATTCCGCTAGCGCGCCGATCCGCGTCGGTGTCAGCCTGACCCGGTCTCCCCAGCCGAGATTCCGGCCAAGCCCTTGCGCCTCCGCCCTCTCCGACACCAGGGTCCAGCTCGGCTCCAGATCACTGGCCACCGTCAGCCGAAGGCTCAGGACGGTTTCGGCGTCCCTTTCTGGTTCATCCTCGATCTTTCCGGTCGCTGGGTCGAACCCACGGACGAACATCCCATAGGCATCGAGGTTCTTCAGTCCATCATCGAGTTGGCCCAAGGTCACCGTGATCATGAACGGCGTTTCAACGTCCAGCTTATGAAAGTCCGCGTCAGTGAACTGCATGTTTCGACGCGCACCCAAACAGAAGTCGATGGCATCGAGGATCGAAGATTTTCCACTATCGCCAGGACCGACTAGGCAATTGATGCCGGGCGAGGGGTACCAGACGAGTTCCTTGATGCCTCTGAAGTGCTTGATCTCAACCGCACGTATCCGAGCCAATTCTCGTCTCCACATTATGTGTTGCCCCACAATGGCAGAGGTAGCTTGCCATCGTGGATTAATCCGTTTCGTGCCGCGGCTTTCGGACACTTGGCACTGCTTTCGTCTGAAAGCGCTCCCGCGCTTCCTGCGACAGGCTTTTGAAGTTTGGCAGGCAGGTGCAATCAAGAGCACGTTCGCGCCCGATCAGAGCCACAACGTCATCCGCGCACTCCGGTGGGATGCGCATTCGCCCATGTCGCAGGGCCAGATAAACGATGTCAGTAGCCAAGTGCTCGCCGAGGCCTTCTAGAACACTCGGGTGCCACAGAAGATCGAGGGACCAGGCTGGCTGTTCATCATTCATGAGCGCCGTTGCTCGTGCGCGGCCCTTTCGTTCATCAATGACGGCGCGGAAGCCGCGACCCGCGGCAATGGCGATCGTCGCCGCTTCCCCATCATCCAGGGAGGAGGGACCGCCTGAGAGCGCGGCGAACAGATCGTACTCTGCATCGCTCAGGCCGTCGACGGTGACCTCGCCGCGTCCGGTGAGGCCGTAGAGGAAGCTGTGATCCCCGTTCCTCCGGCTCGTCTCGTGCTCCAGTTCCCCGGCCACGATGTGGGAAATCACGATATCGTTGTGGATCATCGACAGCACCCGCTCGCCATGACCGCAGGCATGCAGGTTGACCAGAACGCTCGTGTCCAGCACCAGCGGTCTGCAGTCATCAGCCAGGGAGCTTGAGAAGGTCATCCGTTACGTTCTCCTCAAGCTCGATCTGGTCAATCAGCTCGCGCACCTCTACGCGGCGCATCCTTAGCAGCTCCGCTAGCTGTCCTTCCGACATGATGCCACGCTTCCAGGCGGCGTGCGCCATGAGGCTCATTCTGTGGGAGACTGGCCGGTTTGCGTCGCTCTTGGCCACATCGAGCCGTTCGGCGGCGTCTCCCAGCACTTCGCGCGCGTGGTAGTCTTTGATCCCGCCCTTCGTCTTGAGCCATTCCCACGTGCCTTTCTTCAGTAGCTCCAACTCTTCGAGCCGGCGGACGCAAGCTTCGCGGGAGATGTTATACTGGTGAGCCAGTAGGATGACGTGCCGACGGTTGAGCATGTCCGCGCCGGCCGTCAGCTGTTTGAAACTCTCCGAGAAGCTCTTGCGCGGCGTCACGAAGGCGCGGCCGAAGGCATTCGCATACCGTTCGTCCCGCGAGAGGAACTGCTCGTCATCCTCCAGAACCTCGGGCACCCGGCGCGTCCCGACGAAATGCCCGATTTCATGGGCGGCGGACTGGACGCGCCGCTCTAAGCGATGATTTGCATTCAGGAGCATGCAGGCACCGACTGCGTCATCGTACGTAAACAAGCCGGCAACCTTCGACTTGGAGGATAGTCGTCTCTGGTATAGGCGGATGCCGAGATCAAACTCGATGATCGAGAAAATGTTGCCGATTGGACCGCCGCCCAAACCAAGCCAGTTACGCAGCTCTTGCGCATGGTTCTCGCCAAGCTCGACAACATCGCCCTCGTTGATGCCTTTCTCCGGCGGATAGTACCGCCGCCGCTCGATGCCGAGGACGTTTTCGAGTTCCACCTCTGCTTTCACCAGGTCATTGAGAAGCTCGATGGCTTCCAGGGCGTGGTCGTCTTCGGTCTCCCGCATCTTGCGGAATCGCGGCACTAGATCGGTATGGACGGCTTCCCGACGCAGGAGCGCGTTAACGGAAACGCCGTAGTGCCGGGCGAGCAGCTGCAATTCCTGTATGCGAACACGCCGCATGCCTTTTTCAATGGAGACGAGGGTCGGGCGCGACATGCCGATGACCTCTGCCGCCTGATCCTGACGGATGTTCGCATTCTCCCGTGCAAGACGCAGGCGCCGACCGATTTCCTGCGCGCTCAATTCATTCAGATCGGCCATGACGCCCTCCCTTTGTCCAGCTTCTGAGGAAGCTTTGTTCTCCCTGGGCGGCCATGAAGGCGCGCCATTCCGCTGCGTGCGTCAGCAACATGTTTCTGAGCTTTTTCAAGACGTCGTCCTGTGGTTCGCTCGTCGCGCGCGCGATCTCGAAGGCATGAACCTTCAATTCTGCATCGGGCAGATCCGCCATATCGGCAAGCTGCTGGAGGTGCCGCGAACCGACGCTACCGTACTCGGCCATCGATCGGCTCAGGCGAACTTTCTTCCTGCCGGGAAGGGCATCCCGAAACGACGGTACCGTCAGATCGGCGATGACGTAGGTGCCGGTCGGCTCGTCTATCCCGGCGGCGTGCATGCTCATCCGTCGAAGTAGACAGGCGGCGCACAAACCGCACTGCCGAAGCTTGCCGTCCATCTTCGCGTTCCAGCGCTGCTGCCAGCACGAACGGGTCTCGAAGAGTTCATCGACCGCCCTGTTGTTGGCGAGCCGAAAGGCCGCAATCGTTTCGCCCTTCGTGTTCCAAAGGCGCGGCTGGTCATAACGGACTTGATGATTAAGCAACGCCTTGATGAACCGCTCCATCTTGCGGAAGTACGTCGGATGATTGCGATAGTCGGCATAGACGTTGTGCAAGGGCAGGAGCACCGGACCGAGTGCACCCTGACCGCTTTCGGGAACGACAATTCTGGTCAGCCCCGTCAGCTGGGCGGCAATTGCCGTCACGGCGGCAAACTTGAAGCCACGAGATCGCACAGTGCTTTCCCGCGAGGAGGGGACGTCGACACGAAAGGGGATCTGGTCGAACGGCTCGTCGCCCTCCTTCAGGGGATGGCGATGTTTGGTGACGCGGACGCAAACAGCGGCGGGCCCGTTTCCCGGCAGCTTGGAGACGCAGCGGGAGTCCAGCCCGTCGCTATAAGCGATCACGAAGCTCCGCTCCGTCCCGAATGGGAGCGACCGTTGCCGCGCGCCGAGAATGCTTTCCCCCTGCCAGGGAACAAAGGAGAAATGCCACTCGTCGCCGGTCAGATGTCGCAGCGCCGACCAAAGGCTGGCTTGCACCTCGGGCTGTTGCCACCTTGCTACTTCGACGACAGGCACCGTGATGTCGAAATCGCGTGCCCATCGGTTGATTCGCCTTGCGGCGCGGCGATCCGCATATTCAACGGCAGCGCTGACGACGAACAGATCGTGGTGGATCGGTTTCCAGCCGTCGTAGTTGTACGCGTCCAGAGCATCCGGGACGAAGGTGATTTCCCGACCGATTTCAGCGATCATCGTGGAGTCGGGCAGGCATCGCCCATATCGATGGCCCGCCTCGACGACGCGCAACCTGAGGCCATGGCGCTCGGGACTGGTCACATCAGCCTTCACAATCGAACCATCCCGTCATCGACACCGTCGCTCTTGCCGACGTCATTCTCGAAGGCGTCCTGCCGACCTTCAATCAGCGCTTCGCGGACCCTCTCGCAGTCCACGGCGTCGAAGGCGGCATCCACTTTTCCACGCGCCGTTTCCGCTGCATCCCGGCTCATCTCGCCGTCTTCCTGTGCCCGGATGTATTCCTCATGGAATCGGTTTCGCGTTTCACTGATCTGCGAAGCGATGGCGGCGTCGAGCGCGGACACAATGGCATCGCTGAGTGCCATATCGTTGGCCGTCCGGTACGCCAACTCTTTCTGAAGCGCGTCGAGGAACGGCGTCTTCTCGCAACGATCGAAAATGGCCTCGATAGACCCCAAAGGATCGAGCTCAAGCTGTCTCTGACCGAGATGTGCCTCGATCTCTTGCAGCGCTCTGACGTGTTCTTTGTTGATGAGGTGGCGGGTCAGCGCATCTGACGCAACGGCGCTGCATTCGTCAGGTGATGCCGCGTCGTTTTGCACCGCTTCAGCCAACCGCTTCCAGCAGCTCCCGAGTCTCAAATTTTTGAACGGACCATCGGTCATGGCGGCCTCCATGGCACGTGCATGACATAAATACCTGACATTGTCAAGGTTTGCGTAAGAATTTCTGACAGCCCGGAGGGAGACAGTCTCTTTATGCTGTTTGTTGACGCGGCGAGGCCACCGGCGCTTCCGGACCACATCGCAAGGCGGACATCTGAACCAGCTTGACCAGTATCGAGACGCGCTAATCAGCATGTCTCCTTTTGGGATTTCTCAACCCCCATCACCGTCATCGTCGCCCCCTACCGCGGCCGAGGCCGTCGCTTTCGGCCGCCCGTTCGGGCACCCGTCTTGCCACGATTGCGCTCGCGCTCGGCGCGTTCGGCCATCTTTGCCTTGGCGCGCTCGGCGACGTCTCGGGCGTGCTGTTCCGGATCGCGCTTGACGAAGGGCAGCCGGTTCTCCGTCGTCCGGGCGGCGGTTCCGGGTCCCTCTGGTGATTTCGCGGCGCCCCACGGAATGGGCTTCATCTCGATCGGCTCGTTCATCTTGCGCCGGTCGTCGGCGGCCTGGCGCCAGTCGCGGGCCTCCTCGATGTCGTAGCGCGCCGAGATCACAGTGCCGAAGAGGGGCGGTTTCAGCTTGCCCATGTCCCACCGGTCCCGGCGGGCGCGCCAATCACGCGTGTCGCTGTCGCGGTAGGTCTTGCAGCGTTTTTCATCCAGCCAGTTCTGCCAGGCGTGGATGCGCTCCATCTTCTTGAAGGCCCGCTTACGCTCGGTGATGGTCTCGGCCCGGCGGATGTCACGCTCCTTGCGAATCTCGGTCTTGATCCTCTCCAGCTTGGCGATGTCGGTCCGGTTGGCGATGCGCGCGACAATGCCGTGGAGCGCACCGCGCACGGCCCCGAACATGACGTCGAGGAGCGAGGCGGGACGCTTCTCCCGCCCTGCCTTGGCGATGACTGCCTCGCCCTTCAGGACTTTCAGCGTCCGTTCGATCCGCGCCAGCGTCTTGCCGTTGGCTCGCTCGTGGTTGAGATCGATGTCGGCGAACTTGCGGGCGGTGACGCGTTTGTGCTGCTCATAGTCGCGCCTCTGGCGCTCGGCCCGGGCGGCGCGCACGTCTGCGAGATTGGCGCTGCCGTGCTCGTTCCAGAAGGCGATCTCGGAGGGCGGCAGGCCGGTGTTCTTGACGTAGCCGGTCGCCTTGACGGGCTCGCCCCTCGCACGCGCCGTCCGCTTGACCTCGGCATTGTCGCGCCGGGTCTCCCGGTTCGGCTCACGGGCCGGACAGACCACCTTGCCGTGGCGCCGCTCCCAGTCGAGCGCCCAGTCCGAGAGCTTGAGCCGATCGTTGGCGAGCGACGCGAACTTGCCGGTCCTCGGATGCACCCGGTTGATGATCAAGTGCACGTGCGGGTGCTTCGTGTCGGTGTGCTCGACGATGAGGCACTGGTGCTCGCCGAGCCCGAGCACACCGCGGACCTCGTCGGCTGCCTTCAGCATGTTGGCCTTGGTGGCGTGGGGATCGCCCGGCGGGAACGAGAGGGAGAGGGAATAGACAGGCTTGGTTCCCTTGCGCCCGCGGAACGGATTGGCCGCCTTGACGTAGGCGTCATAGCTCATGCCGGCGGCCCTGGCGGCAGCCGTAACGGCCGCAACGCGGATTTCGTGGGCGTGCGCGGCCGTGAACGCCATCTGGCGGAGTGCCGCCATCGGATCGCTGCCGGTACAGTTGCGGGTGGCGGTGAAGCCGACCCGCTCGGCGGTCTGGGCGGGGCCCTTGTCGGAGAGGAAGTACTCGGCCGCCGTCTGCCGCTTCGCCTCCGCCGCGTCCTCGCACTTGTCGTGCATGTAGTACATGCCGGCGCCGACGAACCCGGTGCCGAGCTTGGCGATACGGGGGATCATGCCGAGAGCACCTTGGCAACGACGGCATCGAAGGTGGCGATCATGCCCCGCGCCCTGGCGGTCATCCGGCCCGAGGCCTCCAACTGCTCCCCGATCGCCACCAGGCGCTCGCGATACACGCCGAGTTCGTCCGCGAGCCGGCTTGCGATGATCAGACGGTCGAGCTGAGTCTCCAGGCGCACGCAGACGGCATCGAGGCCTTGGGGCACGACACCCGTCTCACCGGCGATGAACCTCAGCCGCGCCAGGTCATCGCCGATGCGGGCGAGCGCATCGACGGTCGCGAAATCCGGGGCCCGGGCGGCCCCGATCCCAGCACGGGCCCCCGTCGCGCAGAGGACCTCGCGGGCATAGTCGTTCGACGAGAGCCCCGCCTCGGCGGCATTGACGAGGAAGGCCGCCTTCTGGACCTTGGTGACACCGAAGGAAATACGCTCCGTGCGCCGTTGCTCGGGGGCAACCGACGGTCGTCCGGTTTTCGATTTCGATCCTCCAGTGTCACTCATTGTCACTCGTTTGCACCGCCACGCTTACCCACAAACACATCCGCCACGGTGTGACATCACACCGTGGTTGCCGGTTCGCCACAGATGCAGACGGGTTACGGGCCCGAATGCCACACTGTGGCATCGCCTCGGATCACTGCATCCGTTCTGAACCGGTGCACGCCGCCAGCCTGAGCTGGGTTGAATTGACCCCCTCGGGGGTCAAGAAGGGGGTGGCGCCAGACCCCCTTCAACAGTTTTTCGGCACGAAAAACATATCTTGCTATTCCGTAGCCCAAAACGCCCACGAGACATAACCCATTTCCAGAACCGATCGCAAGCATTTTTCGCGACTGGAGCAAACCCGACGCATTTACGCAGTATTACGCTACGGTGCATGAATTCGAACTGCGGCGCAATAATGCGCATAATGGAGAGTAACAGCGAAAATCAGTGGAAAGAGACGGGGCGAATGAATGCCGCGCACCGGTTCAGAGCTGATCCAGGGGATCGCTCTTCCAGTCCTCGCGGCCATGGCGCACGCGCACGATCAGGACCTCGTCCTGCTCATTGGTGAGGTAGATGATGACGTGCACGCCCTGTGGATGGATGCGATAGGCGGGGGTGTATTCGGGGCGCTCGTTGGCGATCCGGGGAAAGTCGGCAATGAGTTCGAACGCGCGGGCCATCGAACCGAGGTAGCGCTCGGCCTGGGCCGAGCCGAACCGCATCGCGCCGTCGACATAGATATCGATCAAGTCCTGTTCGGCCGCGTTGGTGAGACGGTAGCCCATCAGCCCCGCGGATCGCCGGCCGCCGCCACCTTCCGACGCGCGATCTCGCGGATGTCATCGATCGTGTGCTCGGAGACGCCGCTCGCAAGGCCTTCGTCCAGCAGCTGCTGGAGCTGTGCGATATTTGCGACCCGCTCCTGATCCTGGCGGATCAGGTCGCGCACGTAGTCGCTCGCATTGGCGTAGCGACCGGTTCGGGTCTGCGCCGTCACCCAGTCCTTCATCGGATCGGGCAGCGAAATGTTCATGCTGGCCATGGCGTCCTCCATGGTCTCATGATGGCATAGATTGCCAAAGTTTGTCAATTTTGGGGAGGCCGTGCGGCGCCAGCTTGGTGCACGGACGATCGACATAGCGAGCAGCCCGTTCGGAGACGGGCTGCAGCGCGTGTCATAGGTCGTCCAGATGGTCGTCGACCGTCTCCCAGGTGATGCCCAGGGTTGCGTCGTGATTTGCGTCCATCCGCTCGATGATCCGGACGGCGGTCGCATCGCTGACCGCGAGCCCGCGCGCCTCGGCACGCGAGCGCACGTCGGCGAGCTGCCAGAGGGCAACGGCGATGCGCGCATCCGGATCGAAGTTGCGCTCCAGATGCGCGATGAGGTCTCTCACGCTGGTCATGACGCACCTCCTTGGCCAGGAGGCCCGAGCCGGTGCACGGCGAGGATGACCTCGACGAGCTGGCTGGCGAGCTTCAGCCGGTCCCGCATGGGCAGGATCGTGCCGATCGCGAGGTTGCGGTTGCGCTCGACCGTCATCGCCTCGATGGCGAGCGTCGCCTCGTGGCTGAGCCCGAGGAGCTGATCATCGAGCACGCGCAAATGATGCAGGATGGCGCTGTCTGTTGCATTCAGCATGACGCACCTCCAATTACCGGCACGACCCGGAATTCATCCGCGCTGTAGCCTTCATCCGCTGCACGAATGCCGCATGCGATCTCATCAGCGATCTCGGTGAGAAACTCATCGAGGGCCGTTTGCGCCGCACGGCGCGTTGCGAAACGTTCGGGCTCATCGTCGACGAACCACGTGTTGATCCAGCCGTCACAGAGCGTGAAGGTCTGGACCTCCCAGGCGATGGGCTTGCGTTGTCTCATGACGCACCTCCCGCGCGGTGTGGCGCCGTCGAGAGCCAGTGGAACGTCGTCGTCACTTTGGGGGTTTGTTCCCAGACCATCCAGCAGTAGCGATGCCGGCGGGTGTAGGGCCCCGCAAGATCGGGATCGCCGTTCGGATAGCAGACACAGTCGTCGAGGGCGTAAATCCGCGCCGGCGGCCGCGCCACGTACGAATAGTGCCGCACCGGATCGCAGAGGCTCGCAAGGTTGAGGAGCATCGCGACTTTCCCGCCGGTCCGCGCGGTGAGGCTGAGGGCCTTGCGGATGAACCGGTCGGCGAGCCCCGCGCCGTAGGGCGGGTTGGTGACGATGTGTTTCGCCCTCGGCACCTCGAGCCCGAGGAAGTCGAGGCCCGGCTCGCCATAGCCGTAGTCGGCGATGTCGGTTGCAACGACGTCGTAGCCGGCAGCGATGCATTCTCGGGCGATGGCGCCGTTGCCGCAGGCGGGCTCCCAGATGGAGCCGTCGAAGCGCTCGGCGGCAAGGAAGGTTCTCGTTGCCTCGGGCGGTGTCGGATAATATTCCCGCGGTGCGCGCCAGGGCGAGAGGCGCCAGCCCGGGGTTGTCCCCGGGCCTTGGCTGTTGGTGATGTCGGGGATCATGCGAACCCCCGATCTTCCGCGGCGACCGGATCGAGGAAGAGAACGCCCTTGGCGAAATTCTGCGGCACGATGTCGAGCTTGAGGATGGCGCCCTTGCCGGCCTCGCGGCGCGGCCAGACGGCGCCGATCTCGACGACGCGGCCGAGCCGGTCTTTTCCCTCCGGGTCTGTTCCGATGACAGGGGCGAACTTGGCCCGGTAGATCGGTTTCTGTTTGCTGTTACTCATGATGGTTTCCTTTCGTTATGGGCTGCTCCATTGCAGCCATGACCATCACCGGCACGGCGCAAAGCGCGAGCGGAACCGATGTCCGTCAGGACGAGGCGGCCGGCGCAGCCGAGTCCGACCCCAACGGGGTTGCAGCGAGTGCGGGCCGTGCGATGGTCGGATCAGGCTGCAATCGATGCGGCAGCCCATCGAGAAGGAAAACATGCGTAACGCCGCGCAAACAAACGCGATCACGCGCCGCCCAAGGGCGATCGACATTGAAGGAGAGGGTAATGACCAGTAACGGCCCTCGGGCCACGACGTGGCGCAGTCGTGCGAGACGCCAGAAATGCCGCAAGTTGACGAGCCGATGAGCGATGACGCCTGAAGTGCAGGAGAACAATCCGCGCGTTCTTTGCGGCAGTGCACGCAATGACGAGTTGCTAGATCGGCCATGCCGTACCTGGCCGGGGCAAGCCCCCCCTCAGTCCTTCCGGCGCATTGTACCGACGATGGCATTGCTGACGGTGTCGGAGAGTTCCTTGATCGGGTCGGCGACGAGATGGGCGTAGCGCTGCGTCGTGAGGCTGGAGGAGTGGCCGAGCAGCTTGCCGATCATCGGCAAGGAGGCACCGTTGGCGGCAGCGATGCTGGCAAAGGAATGCCGCAGGTCGTGGATCCGGACATCCTCTATCCCGGCGCCCGCGCGGATGCGATGCCAGGCCTTCTGCAGGTTGACGAGATGTGCGCCGGCTCGTTCGCCGACGACGACATGGGGATTGTCGGGCTGTCGAGGCAATGCGGCGAGCAGCGCACGCGCTTGGCCACCAAGATAGACGACTTTCTGTCCCGTCTTGCTGTCGGGAAGGAGGAAAAGACCGCGTTCGAGATCGACGTGCTGCCACTGCAGCGTGAGGATTTCGGAGAGGCGGCAGCCGGTGAGCAGGAGGAGGCGGATGGCGGCGATGACGGCGGGGCGCTCGGCACCTGCGGCCTCCAGCGCATCGAGGTGGGCCCCAAGTCGCTGCAGCTCTGCCTCGGAGAGATATCGCTGGCGCTGCACCTCGCGGAATTTCTTGACCGCGGGGCAGGGGTTGGAGCGCACGGGCCGCAGATGCCGACCTTCGGCCCAGGTCATGATCGTCGAGAGGACCGCGAGGGCATAGTTGGCGGTCCGCGGTCTGCTGGCCAATCCGACGTGAAAGGCGGCAACGTCGCTCGTTGTTATATCGGCGAGATGACGGCGGGCGAACGCCGGCTTGAGACAGACATCGATCAATCGCTTGTAGTCGGCGCGTGTGCTCTCTTTGAGCTTGGGTGCGTGTTCGGCAAGGTAGAGATCGGCGGCCTCGGCAAAGAGCGGAGCGGCCCTGGCCGCGGCCTTGGCCTGACCGGGATCGAGCCCCTCGTTGATCTTGGTGATGAGCCGCAGCGCCTCCTTGCGGGCACTGGCGGGCGTCCAGGGCGAGCCGTGCGTGCCGATGGTGATGAAGCGCAGGCGCCCCTTGACCCGGGTCTGCAGGTAGTAGGTCGGCGCTGCAGCGGAGCGGCGGCGAGCGCCGAACCCCATGATCTCGGTGTCGCGCAAAGTGTCGCCCGGCTGGAGCGAATCGACGGTGCTGGTGTTGACGCGGGCGCGCAGCTGACGGGGCATAATCAGATGTCCTGACGGTTGCAAACGGGCTAACACGGGGCTAACATTTTTCTTCGCAAGCGAGCAAGTCCCTGTCGGAAGTCGCCTTCGGATTCGTTGAATTTGTTGGATCTTTCGAACCCCTGACGGTGCCTGGCGGATACATAAGCTTGACTTTTAATCAGATGGTCGTGGGTTCGATCCCCACCCCGCTCACCAATGAAATCAACTAGTTACACGATATTGAGGCGCACACGCCATAGCGCCAGTCCCCACTCAGTCCCCACCAAGATTTCGGTTGTTGCGGATCGCCTGCGGTGCAGCCTGCCGGCGTGCCTATGGATGGGGTGGTGTTGAAACGTGGTTGGGTGGGGGCGATGCCGGTCCAAGTTTTGGCGCAGCCGCACCGAGGCGGCCTCACCCAAGCAACATGCCGAGGTCGTCGGCGATGAAGGGCACCTGGATGAGGCGGCGGCGGCCGTCGCCGAGGTCGGCATAGAAGCATCCGGCCGGAAAGTCGGCGGGGCGGATGTCCTCCAGCTCCTGGGCATCGCCGAAGACGTTGGCGATGGCGGCGCGCTCGTAGACCCGTCCAACCAACCGCGCACCCATGTTGAACCGGATGACCGAGGGCACGGCGTCGGCGTGCGGGCGTTGCGTGGCGGCGATCATCTTGACCCGCGCCGCCCGACCCTTCATGAGCACGCTCGCCATGTCGGCGATCAACTGAGCGTTCTCGGCCTTGGCTTCGCGCGTTGCCAGCGGCACGTGGGTGATCGTTGCCACCTCGTCGAACACCACCATGATGGTCTTGCCCGGATAGCGCTTCTGGCGGGCGGCCCGAGCCTCGCGGTAACGCGCGGCGATGGTGGCGTTCAGCTCCTGAAAGAGCCGTGGCAATTCCTCATATTCGGTGACGAGGCGCACGTTGGGGAGCTGGCCTTCGAGCCCCCCGAACTCGCCCCCGTGCTTGAGGTCCACCAGAACGATCGTCTCATAGTGGGCGATGTTGTGGAGCATGCCGGCGATGAGCACGTTGAGGAGATTGGATTTGCCGGACCCGGTTTGCCCCGCGATGAATGTCGAGGGATGGTCCGCGACATCGAGCCAGGCATCGCTGTCGTCATCGCGGCAGCGGCCGACATAGAGCCGGCCGTCCTGAAACTGTTCGGCCCCGAACACGGTGTCCTGCGCACCGCCCCTCGTAGGGGCTTTTCCCGCGCGGACGTCGATGAGCACGATGCGGTCCGCACGCGCGGGATCGGCCGCAACCTCGACCGGCCGCCCCATGATCCGGGAGGCCTCGTCGAGATGGCGCTGCCAGAGTTTCACATCGGCGGTGATGCCGCCGAGCCGGAGCATCGGATAACGGCACGCATCGGCCGCCTCGACATCGAGGCGGTAATTGTTGAAGGCGCCATTGCCATCCATGGCTGCGAGATGGAGGGGCAGGGCCACCCAGTCGTCGAGCGCGATACCGAGCCGCACGAAGCAGGCGTGCGCCCGGATGCCTTGGCGGCGCATCTCGGAGGTGAGGGGAATCGCCGGATGGGGCAAACCCTCGTGCCAGCGCATGCCGGCGAACGGGGTATCGAGGCACTGGGGCGGATAGTCATCCAGTTGCACGAGGCGCTGTGTCGCGCCGGTGTCCGGATCGACCAGATGCTGCTCGAAGCGCGTCGGATGATAGAGCGGAGCGAGGCCGAAGGCCCCGACGGGCAGCAGAAGCCGGTTGAGCGTGGCGCTCGGGTGGCCGGCGTGCCAGCCGAACCCGCGCCAGTTGGCCTCGAAGTCCACCGCAGCAAGATCGGGATGAAGTCCGGCGGTGCGGAGACGCCTCCAGAAGACCTCCGCCTGGGCACGCACCCCGGCGTCCTCGGCCATCCAGCGCTCGGCCTGGGCGAGGGCATTGGCAACGTCCGCCGCATCCCCGGCGAGGTCGGACGGCAAATAGCGGTCCGCCCCGGTCTCGGCGGCGCGCCAGAGCAATTGCGCCCGCCGCTCGCCATCGCTGCGCCCGGGCGGCCGCATCTGGCGCAGGTTACGGGTCCGCTCGCTCTCGCTCCGCCAGTTGGCCACCGCTGATCCGATGCTCGCTCCGATGGCCTCGCCGATCCGGCTGCTCACCGGGAAGCGCTTCTTGTTGCGCTCCTCGATCGTTTCCATGAGCGTCGTGAAGACTGACATCGCTTTATTCCCCTCAGAGGTTCACGAGGCCGCGTGGACGCTCTGGGGCACGGTTGGTGTGGGGGGCATGGGGTGCTCGCCCGCCGCCGCCTTCGTGGGGGCAATCGCCGCCACTCGGGCAACGCTGCCCGGCACCGAGAAGACCCCCATCGAACGGAGCGCCGCCTCCGGCCCCGAAGCCGCCGCCCGTGGGCTGCCATTCACCGTCGCCGTGACCGGCTCGAGGGGCAGCGCGGATCAACCGGCGGTAAAGGACGAGCGCAAAAAGGTTGGCCAGCTCGCACAGCGTCGTGAAGACGATGCCAATGCCGATCTGCACTCGCTCGATGCTGGCGCCGAGCAGTTGAGCGAGGGCGAATGCGGCACCATCGGTAGGCGTTGCGTTGGCCAGGGCCCCGAGGCGATCCTCCAGCAGCGCGGCCCGCTGGCGCATGAGGTCCTCGTGGCGGCGGGCCGCCGCCAGCTCGATGCGCAGTTCGGCAACCTTGGCGCAGGTCTGAGGCCCATAGGTCTCGACCGTGGTGCAGCCATTGGTGTGGGCATCGACGGAACGGCCACCGACCCGGGTCTGCAGGAGGGCCGCGATCTCCGCCTCGATCTCGGCCGGCGACCGCTCGGTCGTGCGCCGGGAGAGTTCGGCGTCCAACCGGGCCAGCTCGCGGGATTTCAGCTCCCCGGCCGTTGCCTGGTTGCGGGCGGCATCACTGCCGACCAAGCGGTGTGTGGTGGAGAACGCATAGCCCGCGCACCAGCTGTAGCCGATCATGAGGGCGCCGAGGACAACGAGACAGCCGAGATAGGCCGGCCTGACCTCCTGGAAGGCCCGCAACCACATGAACGGCAGGTAGGCCTTCAGAATGTCGCTGCACATCGCAACGATGGCCAGGATAATGGCCACCGGTACGATCGGCTGGCCGACCTCGAACCCGACGGCCATGTTCATGGCGATGGAGGTGATGGCGAGCAGGCCGACGGTCATGGTGTAGACCGTGCCCCGAAAGATCAGCTCCCAATTGGTGTTCGGCATGGTGCGCTCCATGGGGTTGGGATGGAGAGGGGGGCTAATGCCCCCTCATGGCATGGTCTGTGGTGCTCGACCGGAGGCGGGTTTCCATCCAGGCCCGGAGATCGCTCAACCGGTAGAGCACCCGGGCCCGGGGGCCGTCGCCGAGCTTGCAGAACGGCGGTCCGCCACCGGTGATGCGCAGTTGTTCCAGGCTGCGCGGGCTGTAGCGCAGGAGGGCGGCGGCTTCTTTCGTCGTCAGATAACGGTCGTGATCCATGGACGCACCTCGTCTCGGGTTGTTCCGTCTCTTTCTACTCTCTGACGCAATACGGGGGATCGTCCGGCCCATAAGCGGGCCGAAGCGCTGGTTTGGACGTGGCGATTGAAGGCCACCATCGGAGATGACTGGGCACGCCGACGGAGGGCGCGACGTATCCGGGCTCAGACACCCATGGCGCGCTGGCCGGTGATGGCTTCGCGGTGCAGCTCCTGGAGCACCTCCGTCAACCGCTGATAGTCCAACTGCCGCAGGGCCTCCGGCCCGAGCGAGCGCATGAACAAGCGGCCATCCCGACTGGTGGAGACGGAGACCGGCAGCGTGACGAAATTGCCTTCCGACAGTCCCTCCAGGGGAAACTGATCATCGAGGAAGATGCTCGTCGGCGCGAGATGCGCGCCATCGCGCGCGACGTTGGCGAACTGGGCGCGGTAGTAGGGGCCACGCTTGCTCTCGCCGCGAATGAGGGCGAGGAGGCTGCCAGAGACCATATGGATCGTGGGATAGTGCATGACGGTTATTTTCCCTGTTGTGAACGCTTGTTGGATCGATTGGCTTACGCAAGAACCCGGTAGTCGCAGCGCGGTTCATCCCAGATGCGCACTAGCGCGGTGATGAATGGCGCCAGGCGCGGATCGTGTATGTCGTCGAAATCCGGACTGCCGTCGTCGTCCGGGTCGGGGAGTTTGAGTTGTTGGCGTGCCTCGTAAAACACCCCGGATAGACTCATCTTCCGGCGCCGCCGCAGCACGCCGAGCAGCGAGCGGACCGCCTCCGGGTTACAACGCCAGCCGGCGTTATCATCGCCGGAGTAAAGGTCCGTCGGCTTGAACGCATACTTGGCCACCTCGACCAGTGCCTGCCGGAGACCGTCCGGCCCATCATCCCGGGCGCCAATAGCTCCCATGTGGATTTGCGACACCGGCCGACCGACTTTGCGGCTCCAATCCGCCCTCAGCTGATCGGCGGTGACGTAGCGGCCGGCCTCCTTGGCGTAATAGCGGGGATGCAGCGCAACCAGGCAGTGGGCATGCGCATGCAGCAGGCCCGTGACGTCGTTCCGGGTCACCTCCAGGCAGCGGATGCTGCCGAGCACGGCGGCGCGGTAGGCGCTGTTGCGCATCGGCTGGGTCCAGCCCTTGGAGATGGCTCCGAGGGCCTGTCCAGTCTCGCCCGGTGTCGTGGCGCCGAACGTGAGGGTCCAGTGCTGGAACGGCGCATTGGGCTCCGTCTTGCGGACGTGATCCAGGATCGGCACCAGGACCGCGAGGTTGCGGGCAGCCCGCGCCGCCTGGCATTGGGGGCACAGCAGGTGTTTGCAGGAGTACCGGCCGGTGACGATTTCCTCGGCAATACCCCCCACGTCGAACACGTCGGTATCGAGCCGCGTCTGGCAATAGCCGACATTGTGTGCGGCCTTGGCTTCACCGATCTGGTCGAGTGCTAAGGACAGCGCCAAGGAGCGGCGCTTATTCTGCGTCAGGCGGTCGATTTTGTTGCGTCTGTTGTGCCTCATGTTGTCCCCCGTCTCTGCACTGGGCCGGTGACAGGGGAAATGACCGAGAATTTGGTTAATGTCGACTGACGTCATATGTCACGATGTTTCAGCCAGATCAGTGAGATAGGCTGTCGCAACGTCAGGCATTGTAGTACCTTCGCCAAGACAGTGAAGCCTGCGGAAAAATCGTGATTTCGGCTGGGGAACAGGCCCCGGAGTTGTGACCTGCATATCGCTGTGCGGTTGGTTGTTTTGCGCGTTGTATAACCATTTAGGGCTGGCGACACGCTGCGCAGGACTGTGGTCGGTGGTCGGCATGTCACGTTATTTCTAAAGTATCAAGCCTATCGGATAGGGTCAGACTCTCTCCTTATGCCAACATGTCCCATCGATGATGATCTCTACTCTCCCGGGACCGCGATCTGTAACAGCCCCGCGGCATTATCCAGGTTGCAGACGCACCGCATTGCCCAATCATGCCGATGCCGTCCGTGGCAGCGCCGGATAACACCTCGGAGCGGCACCAGGGTGCCGCGATTGGCCAAGCGCAGGGTCAGGACGATGCCGCGCCATGCCGGCTCTCGGCGGCTGTCCCGACCCTCCCCTTGATACCCCGTCGTGCCGTGGGCGCGGATGGGGTCCGTCGCCTGCCCGTCCGCCTCAGCCGCTGAAGCGGCTTCGTCGTCCGCGCCGGCTGCCGGGTCCGCTCCTGCGTCGCCAGCCAGGCGATCCCATGGGGTGGCCCATACCGTGTGTCGAAGCCCGCATGGGGAGGTTCGCCGTCCCAAGCGCTTCGGTCTCCCGCCGGTCCAAGGTGGGCGCCACCGCAGCGCCAGCGGGCGCGGGCGCAGGACGGCGCCAGCCAGGATCGCGTGCAGCAGGGCGCTGTCCCCCGGCGCCGAGCCCGTCTCGTCCCCCGGTCGGCGCCAGGGCCATTTCCGGCTCCTCGTCCGGATGGGCCTCCCTCTTGGGTCTCGTCCGCCCCTCGCGTCCTCTCCATGTCGCCCATGCTGCACGCAACCCGCCGTCGCAAAAATCGTCTTCCGCCGCCGGGCGGTCTCCCGAGAAGAGATTTTTGCTCCGTCGGAACGACGTGCGGTTCGCATGGCGACGAGGACGCAAGGGTTGCGGCCTCGCACAACCAAGAAGAAGGAAATATCCCATGAACGAGAGACCGAAATTCAAAGTGCTGGCGCCCGAGCGCGGCAAGGACGGCAAGGTCTACTACACCGAGGTCGGCCGCGCCTGGCCACTGCGCGACAAGGACGGCTGCACCGTCCGGCTGTCCGCTCTGCCCCTCGGCGGCGAACTGCTGGTCCTGCCCCAGGACACCAAAGGGGAGGTCAAATCATGAAGCGCCACGACTTGACGAAACTCATCCTGGCGCTCGATGCCCTCGCCTTGCAGGCCTCCCATTGGACGGCGGAGGCGCGCCAGGCCAAGACCCTCGACGGCGCCGTTGCCGCCATCAGCCTCATCGAGCCCATCGGCGAGGACCTGATGGCGCTGGCCCGCAACATCGTCGCCATGCACGCGGCGGGACAGTTCAAGTCGGAGGTGCGATCATGAGCCTCCTGTTCCGCACATCGCACGCGCACCGTCTGCCCTTCGGGGCGGACGGCCGCGTCGGCCCGAACCGCATCCCGTTCGAGTTCTATCCGACCCCGCCCGAGGCGACCCGGGCACTCCTCTCGGTGGAGCGCTTCGAGGGTTCCATCTGGGAGCCGGCCTGCGGCGACGGCGCCATTGCCAAGGTGCTCGCCGACGAAGCAGGCCACGACGTGGTCGCGACCGATCTCGTCGACCACGGCTTCGGCGTGTCGGGGATTGATTTCCTCGAAGAGCGCGTGCCCAGAGCCCGGCACATCGTCACCAACCCGCCCTACGGGTCGGGGCTGGCGGACGCGTTCGCGGTCAAAGCGTTGCACCTGACGGCTGCCACCGGCGGCAAGGTGGCGTTCCTGGTCAACCTGACCTCGCTCTGCCACCAGAAGCGCACCCGCTGGTATCGGGCACATCCGCCGGCCCGCATCTGGGCGGTCGACAACATCGTCTGCTGGCCGGACGCCCGCCACGGCTACGGCGAGGCACCGCGATACTTCCGCAACCACCGCTACTGTTGGCTGGTCTGGGACCCAATCCACACCGGCCCGACCCGCTTCGACTGGCTCGCCGGGGCGGATTTTCGGTGAGCCGCCTCCCCTCTGACCGCCGCTCTCGGGCGGCGGCTCGGGTGTGCCAGTCGTCTGGCGCCCTTCGATAACAGGATTGCCACACCGCCACCTTGCATCAGGGCAGCCAGCGTTGGCGCGGCTCATCGGCCCCGGTAATGTTGTAGCCGACATGGATTCGATGGAAAGCGCGCGGGAGTTCGACGATATGGCCAAGGGGCGCCAGAACGGCGGTGGTGGGCGGACCGTCGACCGGGGACAAATCAACAACCTGTCCGGCTTCGTCTGGTCGATCGCCGAAATCCTGCGAGGTGACTTCAAGCAGTCGGAATACGGCAAGGTCGTGCTGCCGTTCGTCGTGATGCGGCGGCTCGACTGCCTCCTGGAGCTGACCAAGGACGCCGTGGTCATGGCCCACGCAACCCTGCCCAAGGGCGTCGATGAGGCCACGCAGGACATGATCTTGTTCGGCGCGGCAGGTCGGGGCTTCAAGGTCTACAACACCTCGCCGCTGACCTTCACCAAGATCAAGGGCCAGGACGCCGCCCAGCTGCACGACAACCTGGTGAGCTACATCATGGGCTTCTCGCCCAAGGTGCGCGACATCTTCCTCGACAAGTTCCTGTTCACCGACCAACTCAAGCGCCTCAAGGAGGCGAACATCCTGTTCCAGGTGTTCGATCGGTTCTGTCAGATCGACCTGCACCCGAACGCGGTCTCCAACCTGGAGATGGGCTACCTCTTCGAGGAGCTGATCCGCCGCTTCTCGGAAATCTCCAACGAGACGGCGGGGGAGCACTTCACGCCGCGCGAGGTCATCCGGCTCATCGTCGACCTGTTGATTGCCAATGACGACGACAAGCTGACCGGCAGGGGCATCATCCGCCAGGTCTACGACCCCGCCTGCGGCACCGGCGGCATGCTGGCCCTCACAGAAGAGGCTCTCAAAGGCTTCAACGAGAAGATCCGTGTCGAGCTGTTCGGACAGGAGCTGAACGGCGAGTCCTTCGGCATTTGTAAGTCTGACATGCTGGTGACGGGCCACGATCCCGAGCAGATCGCCTTTGGCAACACGCTGACGGCCGACGCGCATGCGGGCAAGGCCTTCCACTACATGCTCTGCAACCCGCCCTACGGCGTCGACTGGAAGAAATATCAGGAGCCGATCAAGGCCGAGGCCGAGACGGAGGGTTTCTCAGGCCGCTTCGGCGCCGGCACGCCGCGTATCTCAGACGGCCAGCTGCTGTTCCTGCAGCACATGATTTCCAAGATGCGGGACGACGAGACGGGCTCGCGCATCGGCATCGTCATGAACGGCTCGCCGCTGTTCACGGGCGGCGCCGGCTCGGGCGAAAGTGAAATTCGCCGCTGGATGTTGGAGAAGGACTGGGTCGAGGCCATCGTCGCGCTGCCGACCGACCTGTTCTACAACACCGGCATTCAAACATACGTCTGGCTTCTGACAAACCGGAAGCCGAAGGCGCGGCGGGGCAAGGTGCAGTTGATCGACGCCTCGGGCGAACGGTTCTGGAAGTCCATGCGCAAGTCGCTCGGTTCCAAGCGCCGCGAAATCCCTGACGAGGCACGCGCCGAGATCGTGCGCATCTATGCCGGCTTCCTCAACGGCGAGAGCGGCGAAGACGAGGTCTCGAAAATCTTCGACACCACCGACTTCGGGTATCGCGAGATCCGCGTCGAGCGCCCGCTGCGGCTGAACTTCCAGGCATCTCCAGAGCGGATTGCGCGGCTTCGCGAGGATCGGGCGTTTCAACGGCTGCCGGACGGCGATCGTGGCGACATCCTGAGCGCACTTGGCGAGCTGTCGGACACGCTCCATCGGAGCGGTAGCGCCTTTGAAGCGGAGCTGGCGGACGGTTTTGAGGGCGTGGGCTTCAAGGTTCCCGCCCCGGTCAAGAAGGCCATCTTTGCCGCGTTGTCGGAGCGGGACGAAGAGGCTGACATTTGCCGCGACGCTAAGGGCAACCCCGAGCCGGACACCGACCTGCGCGACCACGAGCTGGTGCCGCTGAAAGAGGACTGGCGGGCGTATGTGACCCGTGAGGTGACCCCGTTCGTGCCCGATGCCTGGGTGGATGAGAGCTACACCGATGCCCGCGACGGCGAGGTCGGCCGCGTTGGCTACGAGATCAACTTCAACCGGTATTTCTACAAGTACGTCCCGCCGCGTCCGCTGGAAGAGATCGGCGCAGAGCTGAAGGCGCTGGAGGCGGAGATCGCCGGGCTGTTGAAGGAGGTGACGGCGTGAGCTTCTGGCCAGCAACATGTGACAGCGCACTTCGTCCGCTGAAGCACGTCTGCATTGTCAATCCGGAGACTCTTCAAGAGTCCACTGATCCGGATTTCGAATTTGAATACATTGATATAGGAAGCGTGACGCTCGAATCAGGCATTTCCGCTCGGGAGCCTATGAGGTTTGCGAATTCGCCTAGCCGTGCGCGTAAGCCCGTCCGACCGGGGGACGTCATTGTTTCGACAGTTCGTACATACTTGAAGGCAGTAGCGTCGATCGGTTCAGAAGCGGAGCGTTGGATCGTTTCTACAGGTTTTGCAGTCCTACGTTCGAATTGCAAGATCGATCCTCTCTTTCTGTATCGAGTTGTTCAGTCGAACCCATTCGTGGAGGGCGTTGTCGCGGCGTCCACGGGCGTCAGCTACCCTGCGATAAGCCCTTCGACGCTTGGGAGCATGCCCGTTCCACTCCCTGACCTCGAAACCCAGAAGGCCATCGCGGATTTCCTCGACCGCGAGACCGCCCGCATCGATCAGCTGATCGAGAAGAAGCAGCGGTTGGTGGAGGTGTTGGATGAGTGGTTTTTAGCCCGTGTGATAGACCAGGTCGGTGGCGGATTTGGTTTATCTGGAGACGCTCCCGGGCGAGCGTGGAGTGGCTGGAGGTTTCTGGCTCTTCGTCGAGAGATCACCTTGCAGCGCGGAGTCGATATCACGAAGGATGAACAGGAAGAAGAGGGACTCTACCCCGTTGTGTCATCCGGAGGAGTGGCTTCATACCACGACAAGTTTCTGTGCAATGGTCCCGGAGTAATCGTTGGTCGCAAGGGTTCCGCAGGGAAGCTTCACTATGAGGAAAGAAATTACTGGCCCCACGATACCGTCTTGTACGTAAAGCGCTTTGGCAGGAACAACCGCAAATTCGTGTATTACAAATTCATCGCTCTCCGATTTGAGAGTTTTGACCGTAGCTCAGCCAACCCCACACTCAATCGCAATCTCGTTCATCCAGAAAAAGTCTGGTGGCCTGATCGACAGTTGCAGGAGAAGACTGTCGAATCTCTCGATGCGGATCGCGATAGGAGTTCGAATCTGATCACACATGTGACCAAATCAATCAACCGCCTTCGCGAATACCGCTCCGCCCTCATCACCGCCGCCGTCACCGGCCAGATTGACGTTGCGACCTGGGGCAAGCGCGGCACGGCGGATGCGCAGCTTGACCGTATTCAGGCCGAGTTCGACCAACCCAAACCGGAGGCGGCGGAATGAGCCGACTTTGGATCGTCCGGGCCGGCAAGCATGGAGAGCGCGAACTTGCCGCAATCGAACAATGTCGGCTCCTGCCTGGTTTCCTAGAGGTGGGAGACCTGAGCACGCTTGTGGGTCGCGACGCCATTCTTCGTCATCTCGAAGGCGTGCTGCCCGATGCGGGCCACAACCGGCTGAAGAATTTCGCGGCCCAACTCAACCAGTTCGCGCATACGATCGAGGTCGGCGACCTCGTGGTGATGCCGCGCAAGGTGACCAACGGCGTCGCCATCGGCGAGGTAACGGGCGCCTACCAGTTCGATCCGAATGACCCATGCCGCCATTCCCGCGCTGTGAAGTGGCTGGAGGAGTCCGTTGCGCGCGACGCCTTCAAGCAGGACCTGCGCCATTCGTTCGGCGCGTTCATGACAATCTGCGAGATCAAGCGCAACGACGCACTGGAAAGGGTTTGCGCTGTCCTCAAGACCGGTGTCGACCCCGGCTCGCTGCTCGGCAAGCAGGGAAAGGCAGTCGCCCTGCCTCGTGACGACGAAGTGGAGGCGGAGGACTATGCTACCGACATCGAGGACGTCGCCAACCAACAGATCATATCGCTCATCAAGTCCGAGTTCGCCGGCCATGCGCTGGCCGACCTCGTAGCTGAGATTCTGCGCGTCGAGGGGTACACGACGAAGGTATCTCCGCCCGGCGCCGACGGTGGCGTGGATATCCTTGCGGCCGGCGGCACCCTCGGCCTCGGTGAGGATCGCATCTGTGTGCAGGTGAAGTCCGGTGACGGGGCGGCCAACCACGATGTCGTCTTGCGGCTGATCGGCTCGGTGTCGAACACGCAAGCGCGCACTGGTCTTCTGGTCAGCATCGGCGGTGTCAACGCCGTTGCACAGCGCGAGTTGGACAACAACTTCTTCAAGCTGCGCCTCTGGCAGATGCGCGACCTTTTGAAGGCGCTGTTTTGCGCCTACCCTCACCTGTCGGATGAAACGCGTGCCCGGCTGCCGCTGAAGCAGATTTGGGCGCCGATACCAGGAGGGGACGTATGACGGACTACACGCAGCCGCCATCCCCCTGGGCAACGTCCGGCGGGTTTTCGGAGGACAACATCCACCGCGAGAACGTGTTGCAGCGCGTGATGACCGAGGCGCTGTATCGCGACCAGGGCTATGAGATCCGTGAGGCGGAGGACTACGACCGCAAGCGCGCGCTCGACCCGGGCCTGCTCGTCCAGTTCATCCGCACCACCCAGCCGGATGCATGGGAGAAACTGGAAGCTCACTACGCGGGCTCAGCCGAAGATACACTGCTCACCCAGCTGGCCAAGAACCTGGAGAGCCGGGGCACGCTGGACGTGCTGCGCAACGGGCTCAAGATCGTGCCCGGCATCGTGTTCGCGCTCTGCTACTTTCGTCCCGCCAGTGGCATCGAGCCGAAGCGGATCGCGGAGTATGAGAGCAACATCCTCTCTGTGATGCCCGAGGTGGTCTACAGCGAGCGCCATGCCAACCGCATCGACCTCGTGCTGTTCGTCAACGGCCTGCCGGTCGCGACGATGGAATTGAAGAACCCATCTTCCGGCTCCACATTCAGGCACGCTGAAAAGCAATACCGGGAAGACCGCAAGCCGGCGAACGAACCGCTGTTGACGTTCAAGCGCGGCGCGTTGGTGCACTTTGCCGTCGACACGGATAACGTCTCGATGTCGACGCGGCTGCGCAACGGCAAGACGCGCTTTCTGCCCTTCAACCGGGGCCGAGATGGCGGCGCGGGCAACCCGGACATCGCGGATGAATTCCGCGTCGCGTACCTCTATCGCGACAGCGGCAATGATGGGGGGTGGGGCAAGGCCGTTTTCTCGCGAGAGGTGCTGATCGATATCCTCGGCCGGTTCATGCACCTCGACACGACTGGCCGCGAGAACGTGCTGATCTTCCCGCGCTTCCAGCAGCAGGACGCCGTGCGCAAGTTGATGGCCCACGCGAGCGCGCATGGGGCAGGGCGCAACTATCTCATCCAGCACTCGGCGGGCTCGGGCAAGTCGAACACGATCGGCTGGCTGGCGCACCAGGCCATCAACCTGCACGACGCAGGCGACCAGCCGGTGTTTTCGACCGCCATCATCGTGACCGACCGCGTGGTGCTCGACCGTCAGTTACAGGGCACGGTGGCCCAGTTCGAGCAGACGGCTGGTGTCGTCAAGAAGATCGACGGAACCTCGAAACAACTGAAGCAGGCGATCGAGAGCGGCGCGCGCATCATCATCACGACGATCCAGAAGTTCTCGACGGAACACCTGGCGCAGATTTCGGGGCAAAGCGGCCGCACGTTCGCAGTGATCGTCGATGAGGCGCACGGCAGCCAATCGGGCAAGACCGCGCAATCCATGACCGACGCCCTGACCCGGGAAACTTCGTCGAGCGACGACATCGAGGACATGATCCTCGCCCACCAGAAACAGCGCGGACCTCAGAAAAACCTCAGCTTCTTTGCGTTCACAGCCACGCCGCGCAACGTCACTCTGGAGCGGTTCGGCATCAAGGGGCCGGACGGCAAGCCGCTGCCGTTCCATCTCTATTCGATGCGGCAGGCCATCGAAGAGGGATTCATTCTGGACGTGCTCCAGAACTACATGACCTACAATACCTACTATCAGTTGGAGAAGGCGATCGAGGACGATCCGAAGTTGCGCGGCAGGCGAGGCCAGCGCCGGGTTGCCAAGTTCGCTCACCTCCATCCAACGGCGATTGGTCAGAAGGTCGAGATCATCGTCGAACACTTCCGCAAGCATGTGGCTGGCGAACTGGACGGCCAGGCCAAGGCCATGGTGGTGACGGCCAGTCGCGAAGCCGCGTTGAAGTACTTCTTCGGCATGCGGAAATACATAGCGGAGCACGAAATCACCGGCGTGAAGGCTTTGGTCGCGTTCTCCGGAGAGATCGAATTGGACGGGGAGAAATTCACCGAGGCGGGGCTCAACGGTTTTTCCGAGACGGAACTACCCTCACGTTTCGATGGTGTGAAGAATGACGGCACGGCCTATCCGGAGCAGTACCAGCTTCTCATCGTGGCGGAGAAATATCAGACCGGCTTCGACCAGCCGAAGCTGTGCGCCATGTATATCGACCGCAAGCTGTCGGGCCTGCAGGCGGTGCAGACCTTGTCGCGCCTCAACCGGACTCGGGCCGGCAAGACGAAGACGTTCGTTCTGGATTTCCAGAACAAGATGGAAGAAATCCAGGAGGCGTTCAAGCCGTACTTCGAGGTGACGGAACTGGAGGCAATCACCGATCCGAACCAGGTCTACGCACTGGAAAGCCGCATCTTCCAATTCGGCTTCCTGGACAAGGGCGAGGTCGAGCGATTTGCTGAGACGTACTTCAAGGGCGCACTCGATGGCACCGACCGTGCCCGTCTGGAGGGCCTGCTGAAGGAGGCTGTCACGCGGTTCGTATCGGAGGAGGAAGACGGTCGACGCGAAGAGTTCCGGCAGCTGCTGCGGAGCTTTAATCGGTTCTACGCGTTTATCGCACAGGTCTGGACACTCCATGATGCCAGCCTGGAGAAGCTACACGCCTACAGCTCATGGCTGGTGCGACTACTGCCGGACCGCGAAATACCGCCGGATATCGAGATCACCGACGACATGCTCAAGCTGCGCGCCTTCAAGACGGAGAAGAAGGAAGAGGGGAGTGCGTCCCTGGCTCCAGGCCACCGTAAGGAGTTGCCGGCGATTGGCGGCTTCGGTGCCAACCCCTACACCGATGACGAAAAGCGCGAGCTATCGGAGATCATCAAAGCGTTCAATGAGCGCCACGGCACCGAGTTCACCGAGGCGGATATGCTCCGTTTCGAGGCAGTGAACGCCGAGATACTCGACGACGATCTTTCGGAAATGTTGCGGAACAACCCGGAAGACGTGGTTTTTTCCGCCTTCTCACAGGCCTTCTTTCAAGGTGCGATCCGCATGTTCCAGCGTGAGCAGGACATGCAGAACATCATTCTGACGGACAAGGACGCGCGGGACAAAGCAATGCGGCATTTCTTCAATCGGGCAATGCGACAGGTGAGGGAGGTTCGGGCATAGAAGACGGTCAGGACGTAGTTGGCGCTCATTCGGTTAGTTTGGTCGCCGGCATTTCAGCGGAACCGGTTATCACCCACGTCAGAAGCGCAACAAGGAATGCAAACTCAGCAATCACGGCCGAGTACCATATCACCAACAGAATGAACGGAAAAACATCCGCTGACCTAGTCCCTTCCGCACCCACCCATTCGTCGCCGAAAGGGCGAGGAAGCCCCATTGCATCGAATTCGCTCTTTCGCTCTGCATACAAATCCATCAGGCCCTTTGACTGCGCATACGCGGCATGCACACCCAATCGAGTGCGATGAGAAAAGACGATTCCAATGACTGAAAGCCCGATCATCAATCCCAAAAATATTGCACGTATCCACAACGGCATCTTTACATCAGCGGCCGTCTCGGCAAGCAGCGCCGTCGCAACGAACAAACCGCTCGTGAGCAGCACTGCCCTCAGTATTCTTTGATTGGCAAGATTGTCTTCCCTGTCGATATTTCGCCAAATTGTTTCGTACACACGGTATTTGACAACCTCATCATCATCCTTGGAAGCCATAGACACCTTGCTCCAAACTCATCGCACAATGCCTCCGAATTTTTTGCATCTGCTATACATGACGAAAGTGACTTGCGTGCCCCTTGGTTAAATTGGGCGAAGGGTCTCAATCTCGTCTACGGCCTTCAGGTCCTACCATTGTGAGGTTCCAGTTCCTGGTGGCTCACACAACATGCACCGAACCCACAGCGTCTGACGAGACTACCATATTCCAGCAGCAGTTCATGCCCCGCACTGCCAGGCCCGGGGCGTTATCTTCATTCGAGTTGTACCTGAGTTTGCCCCTGATCTCAACATAGCAGCCAAGCGTGCTTAACATCACTTACTTGGCAACCAAGCCATCGGCTCCGACGTCCGATCAAGCGGAGGCGATGGCCTTATCTACCTGGTGTCCAACGGTCATTTACCCAGCCGAGACACCGTGCTGTGACTGACCCCCATATCCCGCGCGATTTCGCGGCAGCTATCGCCGCTGGCGAGGCGTTCGAGGGCGCGGGCGCGCTGGTGGTCGGTCAGCTTGGGCTTGGGGCCGGAGCGCACGCCCCGGGCGCGGGCAGCGGCGCGGCCTTCGGCGGCGCGCTTCAGGATGCGCTGGCGCTCATCTTCCGCCATGGCCGAGAGGAATGCCAGGAACCCGCGACCGAGCGGCGTCGTCAGGTCGAGATGGGGCTTGTCGAGCACCTGGACGAGGGCGCCGCGATCGGCCACCCGTTGCATAATGTGCAGGCCATCCATCATCGAGCGCGTGGCGCGGTCCCATTCGGCAACGACCAGCACATCATCGGAGCCAAGGGCGTCGATGGCGCGCTCCAGTTGCGGCCGCCCCTGGACGGCCTTACCCGAGGCCTTCTCGCGGAAGATATCATCGCAGCCGGCTGAGCGCAGCGCGGCAATCTGCCGGTCGAGATTCTGTCCCTCGGTCGAGACGCGGGCGTAGCCGATCTTCATTCGGGGTCGGCCTCACCGCCGGAAACATCGATCGGGTCGGGCACGTCGAGGGCAGGGAGGTCCGCCCAATAGTTGCGCCCGAGATAGCTGATACGGAGAACGATGACCGCGTCAGCGCGCACCTCAAACAGCACGCTGGCCTTGTTAAGCTTGGGGACCGGACAGGCGCGCAAACCCGCTCGGCGCTTCATCTTGGTGCCGATCTCGGCGAACTCGGCCAGCGATCGGATGAAAGTCTCGATGACGGCCAGAACTTGGTCTGCCCTCGCGGGGCCGTCGTTTTCATCGACGAGGCAGACGATGTCGCTGAGATCGCGCGACGCAGCCGGCGCCAGAAGCAGCTTGCGACGCTTCATCCGCTCTGCTTGGCGCCACGATGGGTTTGGACCGTATCGCGGACATCGCGAAAGAAGGCGTCAGGGTCGAGAAGGCGCTCCGGGTGTTTCTCAGCCTCCTCACAGCGACGGAACATTTCCGCCCACCACACCTCGCGCTGTAGTTCTTCGTCGAGGATGAGGTCCGAGGCGGCATCGTAGGCACGACTGACCGAGCCGTAGACACCGCGCTCGACCATCGATCTAATCCGTTCCGCCTTGTCCTTCTTGACCGAAATCGTCACTCTTACTGTTTCCGACATGCTCATACCCTTTGCGCATTCATTCTCACCAATTATGAGGAGACGCGCAAGGAATTTATTTCGACTGCAATGTGCACCGGAAACACGCACCACTGGAAGCGTAGTCTTTCTGCGGGATTAGGAGTGTGGTGCATAACCTAGGGAATTTGCACCGCAAAACGTCGAACGATTTTTTTTGAAACTGAAGGAGAAAACGTCCATCTGCAGACAGAAAATGCACGCGCACTCGCCAAAAAGTGATTTTACCAGAAACTCACGTACCCGAAATGCAAGTCCCCCCAGAGCGCCACCTACTGGCGATCGGATTTGCAGCAATGGCGGAGGCAATCCAGATGAACAAATCGTAAAACCGCGCCATGTGCTCAGGAAACAAATGCACTTCTGTCCGACTTCCGGTCCGTCCATCATCATGATGTAAAATATTGCGCAGCCTCCGATACTCCGTCAAACCGGGCAAGTGTGCATCGGGAATCTGGATGCCAGAATCAGACATCCACATTTCCAAGTTGTATTTTCTTGATAGCGGCACCTTGTGTTCTTTTATGAAGGCTTCTAGGCAGGCTTCATAACGGCAGTAAAACGCCCAGCCCAGCTCGATCGCAACTGATTTTACTTGGTCTTTGGTTCTGAATTCAATGCCATTTACCGTGACCGGTCCGTTTATTAATGTGGCAGGGTCTGGTAACGCACGCATGGAAAACAAATATGCCACCCGCGCATGCTCAAGTTCTTTCTCCAGGTCCCGCCGCATAGAAATATTCCTTATGCTCTCCTCTTGACCCATGCTATCGATGCGAATCGATTTGCCCATGTCAATAGTTTCGAGGCATCACCCCAGCGAGTCAACCAATCACTAGATGACGTGTCGGGTTGACCCACGATAGAGTGCTGGAACGATGTGCAAAGTCGTAAGGTGAGGATCCGACACAAGTGGTTTGACTTTATCCCCCTCACCGCTCGGCGTCATCGCCCGGCTCGCGATCATCGATGGGTGTCGGGGTGCGGTAGGCGGCGCTGGCGCGGACCCGATCGCAGCAGGCGGCATGGGAGAGCGTTGCGAGATCGTCGAATGTGAAGCGTCGCTCCCCGAGGCGCACGTAGATGGCGGTAATGGCGCCGGCCTTGTGTTCGATGGATTTGAAGCTCTCGCCTTCCGCCGTGAGGCGCCAGTCCGCCGGCGGCAGAACTTCCAAGGCCTCGTGCCAGGCAGTTGCAGTGATCTCGACGGGCTCGGTGCGATTGGCTGCTTCATGGCGCTGGACGGCTTCGGCAAGGGGCAGCACGATCAGATCGGCGCCGTGGTCGGGTGCCAGGCGTGCGATTGCGGCGGCCGCATCCTCACCTGGCCGGCAGACGTCGATGAGCCTCTCGGTGCGCGTGCAATAGACGGCGGCTGGGTCCGGGGTGCGCGATGGGCTCGGGATTTCCTCCCATCTCCAAATGACGGAGGTTGTATTGACCGGCACACCGCGCGCTTCGAGGATGCGGCAGCAGCGGGCAACCTCGGTCGCCTCGACGGCTGCTTCGGTGGACCGGGCCCAGCCGGGCTCGAAGTGTTCGACCTCCTCGCCCTTCCAATAGACATAGCCTTCGTGGTCGATGGTGAGATGGGTGATGCCGTGGAAGGCGGGCCGGGTATACCCGGTGCGCACGGCGGCAACGAGGGCCTGGAATGCCACCTCGGCCCGCTCGTCGACAGGCCCGTTCACGATGCGCTGGACGAGGGCAAGGTGTTCCGGGGCGAGGTCGTCGCCGTCGCGGGTTTCGCGCAGGACGAAGAGGGCCAACGCCTCGATGCCGTCTTCAGGGGTTTCGGACGCCGTCATGGCCGCTCAGGCTTCCGGTTGGTCCTCGGCGGGTTCCGTCTTCAGGGCGTCGATGGTGGCCTGGTCCTGGACCTGGCCGGCGAGAAACACGCCGCCCTTGCCTGGCTTCTTCCAAACAGAGACATAATGTCTCTCGCCATCGACCTCGAGCCGGCCCCGCAAATCGGGGCGTCCCTCGTTGCCATCCTTGTCGTTGTCGAAGAGGGCGATGCGTCCGAAGCTGCTGGTCTTGAGTGGGCTATAGACGTCATCGCCAGCGGTTTCAGGGACGACTGTACCGCCCAGATAGCGCTGACCGGTTTCGGCTGCGGTGCGAGACCAGAGGGCGAAATGGACGCTCGTGCCGGACATAAGGCGCGCCCGGCCGCGCCAGAGCGGTTGATTGTTTTCCCCGATTTCTATGGTTCTGAAGGCGAGAAATTGTCCTGGCTCGAGGTTCAGTTCGAATGTCACGTTGGCGTTCTCCCATTGGTTGCATGGTGTTCGCCGGGCATCATGCATTATTTCTCCGCTTCGGACAACGGCTCTGCCCAAAAAGCGGGCAAAAATTGTTCTCCGCACGCGCCGGGGCGCGACATCGGCTCCCTGCCCTGGTTCTTCGGAGCCGGCCCGCTTACCCCGTCCCGGGGCGGGCCGGCGAGGAGGGGCCAGGGGTCCTGGTTCTTTGGTGAGCGCCTGCTTGCGGCAGCCGCGCCAGGGGGCGACGCCCGGAGGGCCGAGACCGCCATGCGGGCTCGGTTCACCGAGCACCCGGTCCCGCGCAGCGGGAGGCGCCCGCCTCATCGATCGATTGGCACTCGGAGGCCGGAATGACGGAGCTGGACTTCTCGTGTCGAATGAGCACTCAGGTTCCGGGCGAGCGCGCGCGCCGGACTTGTTCGACCTCGGGGTTCATGCCTTCCATGGCCTGGAGCAGGCCGTCCAGCTTGTCGCTGTCGAAGATGTCCCGGATGATCTGGATATTCAGTCCCTCGTAGTTGTGGACGAGGACGTTACGGAATGCGGCGATGTCCCGCCAGGGGACATCCGGGAAGCGGTTCTTCTCCGACGCGGGGATCCGCGTCGTCGCCTCCCCGATGTTGATCAGCAGGCGTTCCAGAGCGAGCTGCTTGACGCGCCGCATCGCCTCGGGGAGCAATTCGGGCTGGCGGTCGATCTGGCGGGCATCCGCGACATATGTGCGAATCTGGATGATGAGTTCGGCGAGCTTGGCCATTCAGAACACCCGAACGGCATCTTGCTCGGCAGCGGCCCGGATGCGACCGAGATCGGCGCGGGGGATGATATCGACCGGCAGGCCCAATTCGTCTTCGAGCATGTGCTTGACGGCGATGATCTCGAACAGGGAGAAGTGCCCCTTGATGGCCCGGTCGTAGTCGACCAGCACATCGACGTCGGACAGATCGTCCGCATCGCCTCGCGCCCGCGATCCGAAAAGGTAGAGCGCGGTGATGCCCTCGGCCTGGATTTCGGCCTGGTGGCGACGGATGGCGGTCATGATCTCCGAGCGGTTCATGCTGGCATCATGCCACAGACGCCGCCGGGTCGGCAACGTCAGCCTCGCTCCTTGAGGTCCGTGAGGACTTCGTCGGCATGTCAGAAGATTTCGATAGCCTCGGCTTCGACCTTGTCACGGATGTCCGTCAACTTCTCACGAATGGTGACGTCCGCCGGCAGGCCTGTGGCATCGGTAATGAGCCGCTCCAGGCGGCAGAGTTCGATGGGCGAAACGGTCACACCGGGCGCCAGATCCACCGCAACATCGACGTCCGAAAGTTCGTCAGCGTCGCCGCGCGCCATGGAGCCGAACAGGTAAGCATGCATGACCCCGGCGTCCTGCAGGGCGGACCGGGCGCTGCGAAGTCGCTCGATGAGATTGCTCTGATTCATGGTGTCGCCCCGGCAAGATGATCCGCGATGAGATCGGGAGCGACAATGTCATCAAGGCTGCTGGCGACGGCCTCGCTCCGAGAACGGGCGTCGGCGGCAAGGCCCGGCCGGGTGATATCGGGCAGCCCGATCTCGACCGAAACCAAGCCGACCGCAGCAAAGTGGGTGCGACCCGGTTGCTCATGGGTTTGGGACTGACGAGACACCGCAATCTCCTTTCGTTCTCTCCAACCGTGACACACTCGGCAAACCAAGGCGAGATGTTCGAAGGGCGGCGTCGGAGCAAACGGAGTTGGTCCCTCCGAGGGCCCCGCTCCCCCTTGTGGATTTCTTTTCCTCGGCGGCACGTGCAGGGCGGGTTAGACTGCCGGCCATGGGGGTGCTCTGGTCGACGACACGGTTCGTGACCCGTCAATGTGTGCGGGGCGCTCGCACGGGTCTGCGGGCCCTCTCGGGCCCCGCCACCAGCCACGGCTCGGCCCGCTGGGCGACCTCCGGAACGCTGCGCCGGGCCGGTCTCTTCGGCGAATTCGGCCTCATCGTCGGGAAAGCCCGTGGCCGGCTTCTGCGCTATCCGAGCAACGAGGGTCATGTCCTGGTCTTTGCGCCGACCGGGGCGGGCAAGGGTATCGGGATTGTCGTCCCGAACCTCCTCGATTATCGGGGTTCGGTCGTCTGCACCGACATCAAGGGCGAGAATTACGCCATCACCGCCCGCCGGCGCCGCGATTTCGGTCCGGTCTACCGCCTCGACGTCGGCGACCCCGAGACCTCGCACCATTTCAATCCCCTCGGCATCATCCGGCGCGACACCTGGCACGAGGCGGACGACGCGGAGGTGCTGGCCAACCTCATCATCGCCCAGGAGAGCGGCACCGACGATCACTGGCGCATCCGGGCGCGGGACTGGCTGACGGCTATCATCCTGCACGTGCTGGAGGTCAACGCCGACGAGCCGCTGTTGCAGACCCTGACGGAGGTGCATGCGCTCGCCTCGCGCGGGCCCGGCGTGCTCGCCGAGCGGTTCTGTGAAAGCCGTCATCCGCGCGTCCAGGAAGCGGGCTTCCAGCTGGCGACCGCCGAGGGCTCCGAGGAGTGCCAGAACGTCTTTTGCAACATCACCAAGAACACCGCCCCCTGGTCGGCCGCCCGGCCGCTGGCGCGCATTTGCCAGACGACCGACATCGCCATCGATCAGCTCTATGAGCGGCCGCAATCGCTCTACGTGATCGTCCCGGAGGAAAAACTCGGGATCTACGGGGGGTTCCTGCGGGTCGTGGTGGGATGTGCGATGTATGCCGTCTACCGGCCGGGGCGCGAGCGCCTGCCCGGGGCGGAAAAACCGCTCTTCGTCCTCGACGAGGCAGCCGCCCTCGGCAACCTGCCGCCCCTCGAAGAGGGCATCGGCTATTTACGCTCCTATGCGCGCACCATCCTGGTTTTCCAGGACCTCGGCCAGTTGACCAGCCTCTATCGCAAGGCGCGCTCGCTCGTTGCCAACACGAGCTGCCACGTCGCCTTCGCGGTCAACGACCTCGACACCGCCAAGAGCCTCAGCGAGCGGATCGGCATGCGCACCATCGAGAGCCGCTCGGTGGGCTTTTCGCAGGAGAGCCACGCGCTCTTTACGCACCGCGACAACGACGGCCGGGCAGAGACGGGTCGCTGGCTGATCGACGCTTCCGAGGTGCTGCGTCTCGCGCCGCACGAGGCGCTGGTGACGATGAAGGGCCTCGTGCCCGAACCGATCCGGGCCGAGCGCCTCGACTACCGCAAGGAACCCCATTTCGCCGGACAATGGGACCGCTGGCGCGGGCTTCGGGGGGATATTCCGGTCACGTCCCGGTGCGGGACCGCCGACGATGCGACACCTGCGCCCGCCGGCGTCGCACCGGCCGCAAGTACCGGGCTCGCAATTGGGCGATCCGCCGCTCCCGCAGAAGGGCCAATAGCTGGGCATCCGACAATAGCCAGGCAACGAAGACTTGGCTCCAGTCCTGCGCCTGGAGCTTTCGCAGCAGCCATTCGCGCGGTGGCCCCTCCCCCTCCTCTCGTGACGCGGCGGGCGTCGTTTCCGCCAACAGCCGCTCGATGAACCGGGCCTTGCGCCCGCCGCCGCCCGTCCCGAGACCTGCACGCTCGGCCGCCGCGAGCGCCCGCAATCCCGATGCCAGGTGCTCGGCCCGCCGGGCATTGTCCGCCAGCACGCCGAATTTGGCTGCAAGGCGCGGCTGACTGGACGCATCGATGGCCTCGGTTCGTGACATTTGGGGCGGGATCGAGACATCCCTCCGATCGCGCGTGCGCCGACCGATTTCCAAGGCCGCCCGGGGCACCCAGGGCTCGGGCGCGCGGGCAAGACGCACGAGGGCCGGCACATCGGCGCGGGCCATGGCCTCGGTGCGCTGCGCTTCGAGGCTGCGATCATCGACACGAGCCCGCACACCGCCGCGTTCGAGTGCCCGGTTGACGTGCACCGACCAGGCGGTACGCCAGGTCCGCAAGCTCTCGCGACTGTTCCAGAGACGGGTCTTGGTTGCCGAAAAACCCTCCGGCCCGCAACACCGCAGGGACGCGAGGAGATGGGCATGATGGTTGCGCGGATCGTCGCCGCGGCGCGGATCGGGTCGGTGCCAGGCGATATCGACCACCATGCCGGCGGCAACCAACTGCTCGCGGGCAAAACCCCGGACGAGTTCCAAGCGCCCGGCATCGTCGAACTCGTGCGGCAGGGAGAGGAGGAATTCCCGGGCAAGGCGGGCATCGCGCCGCCCCTCCATGGCCTCGAGGGTCGACCAGAGAAGAGCCCGCTCGCCGAGCCTTGCCGGCATGGTCTCGGGGCCGAGGATTTCGGTCGCAACGACGCGGTGCGCCAGCGGTCGGTAGTCGTGGACGCGCCCGGTTCGCGCATCGGCGAGGCGGCATCCGGCGCGGTAGGCGGCAGCAGCGAGCGCCCCCTGGCCCTTGCCCCGTTGGATGTGCTTCATCTCGAACCGGTAGAGTGCCACGCGCGCTTGTTTTCGTTCCTTGTTTTCGGCCGGTGTCGCGCTCGCGGTGTGGCACCTATGTCGCAGGCGTCAGCCTGCGATGTGTAACTGGACTGTTCCTTCGACGGCCATCCATCCCTTCGCTCTCGCGGAGCGTTATTGCCACAGTTGTCCGACGGAGGAAAGCCCTTCGAAGACATCGCCTCGACGGCGGACGGAGGGATCATTTGTATGCAATCGCGCGCGACCCCGCTTCGCGGGGTGAAGGAATGGCCCTTCGGGCCATGGAATTTCTACCCAGCTCACGCTGGGCGCTCTCGGGGCGCTGCCCCGGCGCGGGCCACCCCCGCGTGTGTTCCAGAAGCTCGGAAATCCGGCTTTGGGAGGGTTTTGCGTGCTGGACGAGAAGGAACGCCAGACGGATGACAAACGCGCCGAGAAGGTCGCCCGTTGCGTCTGGGGCCACCTTCACAACGGAACAAAAAGCGTGTGACAGGATCGACTGTTGCCGCTAGACTGATCGGGCCGGTGCGGGGTCGTGCCCAAATCCGGTGAAGCGACGAAATCGAGCGCCCCCGACCGGCAACGGTGGGGGCACTTGGAACGGCCGCCCTGGCAATCTATGAGGGCCACCACGTTCGAAACCAGCACTTCCGCCTTATCATTTCGAACGTCCATAGACGTCGCAACGGCCTCCCCTGCCTGTCCTGGACCCGTCGAGCACGCAGGTCGTGACGATTGCGCTGACCTCGCGAGGAGCGCGAATGGTGCAATTCTTCAAAGCCAAGAGCCCCCTGAGCACCTCCGGCATGTCTATTGCCCTCGCTGCGAGGCGGCTGCCGCCTGACTTGGGTGTTTGAGAGCCGCCGGTTTTTGGTCGGGGTTATCCACAGGAGATCATGGGCGCTGCCCTGTTGTTCTTCATGTTCTTTTTCGTGTTCTTCGTGTTCAGGAGAAAAACGCCCCTGCCCGTACGGCATTCCGGCGATGATCATGACATCTGGGGCGGTCAAAATGACATTTGGGGCGGCCATCGTGACAAATGGGGCGGACAAAATGACATCCGGGGCGGCGCCTGGCGGCGACTTATCCACAGAGGTGCGCGCCGTTCTGCGGAGGCGTTCTGCGGGGTCTCCCGTCGGTGCCATCGTGACATTTGGGGCGGATGCGATTGTCGCATCGTGACAATTCGGGCGTTGGCAAGTGGCTCGGAACGTGATATTTTCTCCCTACAGCAGAAAGGACATGTGTGACGGCTCGCGCGCTTCCCCTCCTTGCCGACGGTGACGATGGCCGCCGTCCGGCCCGCTCAGGCCAGGGCAACGTCACGGACGGCAATGCGACGTTTCCCAAATCGGCGGGCCTCATCCAGATCAGGGAGAAGATCGGGGCGCTCTCCCTCCTCGACCAGAAGGTGCTCGCCTGCATGCTGTTCTATGCAAACGACGAGATCACCGACCCGATGGCGGTCCACGAACTCAACCTTGCCGAGGTGCGCGCCTATCTCGGCGAGCACGAGAGCAACGACCGCGTCCGCGAGGGTCTCGACAATCTGAGCCAGATCAGGGTGGACTTCGACGTCCTCGGCGAAGAAGGACGCAAATTCGCCTATGGTGCGTTCGTCAACGTCTCGGGCCACGAGGTCGGCCAGGGTGGCAAGGCGCGCTACCAGTTCCACCATGAGCTGCGCCCGCTGCTGCGCGAGCCGGCGAAGTGGGCGCGGGTGTCGCTCGCGATCCTCCAGGGGTTCCAGAGCAAGTACGCGGCACGGCTCTACGAGAACCTCGAGTTGTATGCCAACCGGCGGGTTCCGGAATGGCGGATCGGTGTCGAGGACCTGCGGACCTGCCTCGGCGCCGACGGCGTGTTGCCGGGCTGGGGTCAGCTCTGGCGCCGGGCGCTGCGCCCGGCCCTCGAAGAGGTGAACGCACGGGCCGATTTCCATGCCGAGATCGAGGTCTCCCATAAGACGGGCCGGCGGGTCGACACCGTCGTGTTCCGCATCACCAAGAGCGAGGCCCGGGCGGTGCGCGAGAACGCGGGCACACGCGCCAAGCGGCGGCGAGAGGGGCGAGTGGTGCTGCGCCCGGAGACCTTCGAGCGGGCGCGCCGGATCGCCCCCGGGGCGGACATCGCCCTCATCGAGCGGGACTGGCGCCAGTGGATGCGCACACAGGGCAAGGCGTCCCCCGCCAGCCCCGACGCCGCTTTCCTCGGCTTCGTCAAGGCGTGGTACCGGCGCAATAGGGATGCGTTCGTGTAGGTAGCGGGGAGTAGGATTGGTCCGGACAGAGTGTTGCACTGACCTGTGGGTAAGCTTATATCAACAATCGATTGAACGAAATTCGTGAATCGTAGCGTATTTGTGCGGCGCAACAAATGACAAATCCTCGGGAGCGGTGGCGAGCGACATTTGACGAGCGCATTGTCATCGCCCATTTCATCGGAAAAATGCCGAATGGCAACTGGCGGTTACGTCTAGAAAAGCCCATACGGGGCAGCAACGTCGCGTATGTTCCGCGGCGCAACGTTCAACCCGAACGAGTTGTCCCTCAACTCGAAGAGAAGCTCTTCGTCTTCCTCGTATCGCAATCGCAGCAGGGATCGAGGACACAGCCGCACGATGGCGGGAACTGGTACGCGGAGCTTTGGTCGAGTTCTGATAATCCGTGGCTGAACAGCGCGACTCCTCGTGAAGGCGACATCGTGACCGGAACGGTCGTTCGTCTCGCAGGCAGCGACGGGGCAATCGTCGAGCTAGACGAGCCCGCTCGCCCTTTCGCGGTCGATGCCTATTTGCATCGGCAGGACGTCCCGGGTGGCGAAGGCGGAATCCAGAGGGCTGTCGACATTGGCGATCGCGTTGCCGGCATCGTCACAGAAGTCGACGAGAGCGAACTCGCGATAAGAATAGACTGTCGCTCGGCCATCGCCAGACTTCGTGAGGAAGCTCACCAGAAGAACATGGCCGACGCCCGTGCAGAACGCGAGCGGAAACACCAAACACAACCAAGAACGGGGCGGACCCAATCTGAGGCTTCATCGGTAGGTCCGACCTTCGCACGACGCCTCGAAGGCCGAAGAATCATCGTCTTCGACGACGACGAACACTTGCGGGATGTCGTCTGCTCTTGGGGTCGCCGATATGGGGCGTGGTGCGAAGGGACGTGCAGCCTCGACGTCCTGGAGACCTTCTTGGTCGAGGGGTCGCAAGCATTCGTGCTCGTTGACTACAATGGAGTACCTTGTCAGGAAGCAATTGCGGCGGCGAGCATGGCAGGCGCCAAAGTCGTGCTCTGGTCGGGCCACCCTGGCGCGAAACAGGTCGCGGAACGATTCGGGGTGCGGTTCGAGCAAAAGCCAACCAGCCTCGACCGGCTCACCCGCCTTGTGAGAGGCGAAGAGCTTCCACCACAGACCAGTGCGGACTCCGAGGGATCGCCGGAGCGGAGTCTCTGGACCGGCAAACGCGCGGCAGGAAAGGTCACCGAAGAGGCGTCAGTCGTTTTGGAAAAGCTTTGCCGGCGTCATCGTCTCATCGGGGCGGTCTGGATACGGCGAGACAGGGAGCTGCGCTACTCGATCCAGGCTCGCGCCGGGCAGATTACCCCAGCGTATCAATCCATTGAAACCGATCTCTGGCGCTCGATCGTCACGTCGGCGTTGCCCTCGCTCGAAGACGCAATGGGCGGACGTTACGGTCGAGACATCGATGGCCAGGACCGACCGGCCCACGAGACCGGTGCACTGCCTGACCGTGATGCCGCCATCGGGCTCCTTAAGGGCGAAGCTGCAACCAATGCTCACTATCTCGCACTTCCGATCGTCGAGCCGGATGCAAAAGCCCGCCTTGTCGTCTTTTTCCGAAGGGGCTCGTTTCCCGCTGACGACGTGCGACGCCTGACGGATGAGCACGATCACCTGCGCCACATGCTGCAGCTCTTCCGGGTCACCGAGCATGTCGATTCCACTGAAATCTTTGCGGCAACAGGGCGACTGCACGCGGCTGCCCTTCACGAGGTCGGCAATACCTTGCAGGAGATCGTCTTTGCCCCGGATGAAATCATCGAGCAAATCGAAGCCGGCAATGGCGAAGCTGCCATCGGGATCGCGAATACCCTCAAGGTGCAACTGGAGTCACTGGACCGTCTGACGAAGACGGACCTGCGCCAAGTGGGCAAGTACCGGGCTGAACGTCTCAACGTCAACGAGACGGTCGATGGAGTCGTATCCCGAATGCGTACCTACGCGCGGCTCGCTAAGGAGAATTTGCCGGCGACCCTAACGTTCATACGCGCTCCTGATCTCGACGGCCTCGAGGTCTCCCTGTCGCCCGTGATCCTCGAACAACCCCTGGCGAACTTGATCCTCAACGCACTTCACCACCTCGGCGGTCACCGCGCAGGTCGGATCGAAGTCGAAACCAGGCTGACGGACGAGGCGATCACCCCTATCCACATCATTGTCCGCGACAACGGCAAGGGGATCTCGGCGGACGATGTGACAACGCTATTCGAGCCGCGCGAAACGACACGCGGTGAAAGCGGCACGGGCATGGGGCTCTATGCATCCCGCAATATCGTGCAATCGGCGGGTGGTGTGCTGGAGTGCACGGAGCACCTGCTCGGGCTCGGCGCAACCTTCCGCATCCGTCTTCCCATTCGCCTCGGTGTCGCGGAGCAGGCGGAGGAGAAAAAGACGTGACCCGGCTCCTGTTGATCGAGGACCGCAAGGGCGTGCGGGATGCGCTCGCAGGCGCATTGACGCGACTGAAGGTCGATGTCGTTTCGCCAGAGGTCATGACATACGATGGAAATGTCAACGATAGCGCGATCCGCGACGCAATTGGCGAGGCCCCAAACGTCGTGATCATCGACCTGGTCTGGGACACGGAGGACCGTTCCCGGTCGTTCAAGGCTCTCGACGAAATGGTCCGGATCCTAGAGGGCGCTGCTAAAGGCGGGGCCCCCATTCCAACGTATCTTCTGACAGGCTACCGATTTGCTCCGGATCGACATGAAGAGACACTGCGCCAGTGGCGTGGGACCAGCGCGATCAATGCTCGATTGACTGTCATCGATCTCGTCTCGAAACCGATCTCTGCGGAGAGCCTCAAAGCGCTGTTGCCGACGAATGGGGAACAACTTCCTACCCACACAGTGGAATTCGACATCAGGAACCTACCGGTCGCAGCCCGCCTCATCGATGCTACGGATAGAGCCGTAGCGAGCAACGATACGTGGAGCTGGGGTCTCAACGAGCCCAATACTGAGACACTGAAAGGCGGTGGTCGCACGTTCGTTCAGGCGGGGGGAGAGAGCAACCTACACAAGGGCAGTGGCACACGTACGCTGATACCCTACCGCATTGTAGAGGCCACAGTCGATGGTCCTCGTCGACTGCAGCTTGCCTATCCGCAGCGATTACCGCGGAGTGGCAGTCGTCAGCAGATCTTGGGCGATTTGTTCGAGAGTCTGCGCGAGATCGGGTTCACCCGAATGCGCTACTACGAGCGCTACCGCGTACCGAGCACGGTAGACGACGCATCTTCTGTCGTAACCGAGGAGAACGTGGTCGCGTTACTCCACTGGTTTCCCGACAACCCGACTATTTATCCTCACCTAGACCGTTTCCAGCAGGGAACACCAATAATTGACCAACCCGGCGATACTTTCGTGGACAATTGTTCAGCCTTCGATCAAGACGAGCAGCCCGGCCGCCTGATCCATGAGTTGACCCAGCCGTCCATCAAATCCGTGACGTCAAGGTTTACAACTCTGACGAGTACGGACAACAGATACGTTCGCCTTCGTGTACCCGTGTTCCGGAGAGACGGTCAGCACAACACTCGGTTCTATGCCGAGGGGCTCCTCGTCCTCGATCGAAACAGCGTAACTGATCGCCAGGATGTTGATCAACGCCAGGACGTTGATCACGACGATGTCCTTTGGGCAACGGCCCCCCTCCTCAGCGCCTGCGAAGAACTGCGACAGCTTCTGGACCGCGAGCGCAGAAGACAAGAAATCGTTGTCAACCGCCGGATCACTGAACTCTATAGAACTATTCACGAGAACGTGAGCATCGAGACTGACCCGGAGCATCTGGCCAAAAGTTTTCTTGCGGCCGCTAGGGAGGTGACCGATGCGAAGGAGGGCGTCCTCTTTCGTACTGCTCACCCCGCTCGGCCACCAGAAATCCTGGCGGTCGCCCGGGTGCCAAACATTGAAAGGGCCAATCAGGTTGAGTACCGCGAGCCCCATCTCGAGATCGGTGCCCAACTCGATCGAAACAAGCACCCTGCGGCTGGGAGGGCATGGGAAGAGGAGCGAGATGTCTATCTTCCTCATTTCAAACGGAAAACCAAAAAGGGAAAAGAGCGCGAGCAGTCGCGTGTGGCGATCCTGCTTCGGGCTGGAAGCAGGCGGATCGGCGTCCTCGCCCTTATGCACGACGATGCACGGCACTTTCGCCGTCGTCGTATCGAAGCGCTTAATCGACTTGTCGCCCTGTTGTCTTTCCCGTTGCAGTTCGCAACCGAGCGGGCGGACCGCCGCGAATGGGAGCGCGTCCTTGCGCACGACCTCAAGCACACCTTCCTCGGTGTCGCTGGCTACGTTCAGGAACTCGACAAGACGTATCCCAAACTTCGCAGTGATGCGGACCGGCGCGCCGCTATGAGTCTCATAAAGCGAGCCACGGATACGACCGAGGCGATCCTGTTCTTACAGAAGCCAGTGGGAGCCACCGAGAGTACGAAGCCTTCCGAGAGACCGACGAGATTTGATATCGAGCCCGTTCTGATCGAGGAAGTTGATGACCATAGGTCTATGGCCGAAGTTCGAGACTGCAAGCTGCGCCTAACCTTACGCGATAAGGGAATTTCCTTGGATGGCGAAAAGCTGACCTTCGCCATGATAGTGCGGATCCTTCTTCACAACGCGATCCATCACGGCACGAGAGACAAGACCATCACGGTCACGGCGCAAATCGATGGGGATCGATGCCACTTAACGATTGTCAATGCCGGCCGCATGTCCGACGAGGCGGATCGACACAAATACGTAGCGTTCCATCAGTCCCGCGACAAGAAGCGCTCCGGTGTTCACATTGGACTTGCCGCCGCCAGGAAAATGGCCAAATCTCTAAACGTCGAGCTCTCGGTTGACAACGATCCGAGACCATCGAAGGACCGCGTAATTGCGACATTGGTCTGGCCGCTTGCGGGTCGCTAGTGCCGCACGAACGCTCGTTGAAAAGAGGGGGAGGAAATGAGGATTCTAGCTCTCGAGGACGATATTTATCACGTCCTCCCGATTTATCGAGCCATCAAAGAACGCGCGCACGATCTGACCACTGTCGAGACGCTTGGAGAGGCGGTTCGGGCGGTCAATGAAGCCACAACCAGAAAGACGCCCTTCGAGGCATATATCATCGACTTGCAAATTCCTGGTGCAGATACGCCGCAGGTCTTGAAGGCGTATGTCGACAGACTTGGGATTGCCCCTGTTAATCGTGGACAGGCCTTCTTGACCTGGCTACGGGCCAATCATCACGTGATGCCCTTCGTCTTCCTGACCGCCAACGCCGGTTTCTTCGATCCCAACTCCCAACTCTATGAAGGAGACACAAAACAAGCGAACAACGACCGGGAGCGCATCGTCGAGAAGTACGCCGGCCGCCCGACTGAGGATATTGTCGACGACATTCTTGGGAAACTTGCGTCTTAAGCGACGCTAGCGAATGGCAGGACGCGTGGACAGACTTACATCGGGGATTAAGATGGCGACAAGCACGGATGACGCTGGGACGCTTGGTGATGGCAGCAATCCAGATCAACATCTTGGCACCTACGACATGTTGCGAGTTTTTGAGTCAACCATTACCGATCCCGGTCTCGCCACAGTTGTTGCCATGCTGGCATTCGCCTCGCTCGCCATTGGGATAACGCTCTTATCAGGGATGGTGAGAGCGATAGGAACTGTCAGACTGATAGCGTTGTGCGCGGCACTCATCTTACTGCTTCTCCCCGTCCCCCTGCTGGTCAACTGGGGAAAGAGCCTGGTGACATGGTTCTTTGGAAATGGGAGCTCGACGCCAGTTGGCACACCTGGTAGTTGGACGGAGTTCGGATTTTACGTGATTGCAATGCTACTCGTCACGGTCGGATATGGTGGCTGGATGGCCGGTCGCGATTTCTGGACAGACGGTGACGAAAACGGGTTCGCAAATCGCGACGCGAAGATGCAGAACCGACGAGCATTGCTAGCATGGCGGGTCTTTGTGTCTGTTCTCATCGGAATAGGCATCGGCATGCTCGTCTATCGCTATGCCATGTTTGTAGCGACGCAGAATACCGCAGCTTCAGGTGGCGACCCAGGCTCATTCGGCCAGCTCTTGAGCTTTATGGCGCTGGTGCTTACCATCTTGACCGGCATCTCGGTTCACTACATATCGAGTTCGATGTCGCAAATTTCGGAGCAGCGGCGAGAAATCGACAGTGAAATTACGTTGGCCAGTCGGATCGAAGAGCATAGCCGACTAATGAAAATTTATGATCTCAATACCGTTCGCAATAAACTTTACCAAAGATTCAATGAAGATCGCCTTGAAGCTCCTCAGATGGTCGAGATTCAACCCGGATGGTTAACGCGGGGTCGCGCATCTGTCGTTCTCAGGAACATTTTTCGCCAACATTCCCGCCCCACAGAAAGAAGGCCGCTTCCCCAAGATTTGGAAGATATTTATGGCGCCATCGCAGAGGCGTCTCGGCTTCCATTTTTGACCACTAGATTAATCGATGACGAGGCCCGCCAAGTGATTCGGGAATTCCACGTCAGCATTATACGAGAACAGTTTTTACGGCCAGACGCTCGACAGAGATTCCAAAATGTTTTTGAAGATTTCATGAAGAGTTTGGACGACGGGCGCGTTTGACAGCGGATCATTTCTCGTCGCCACCACTGAGTGGCAACCCAATCAACCGGTTACCAAGCGACATGGCACTGCTTTATAAGCTGGATCGGAACCAAGAATTTCTGATTTTGATCGAACCCGATCCCCCTCCCCTCAAGCGATCGGCGGCTTGCCGTGGTGGCGAAAGAGGAGGTTGAGGGCCTCGCGGTGCAGCTCCTGGACCGTTTTGTCGGTCTCGGCGGCGAGGATCTTGAACTGCCGGAACACGCTTTCGGTGTGGTACGCGGAAATGTTCCGCCGGCCCTCGCGGTAGGCGGGTCTCGCCTCGTCGGTTGGCTCCCGAGTTGCCGCTTCGGTCACGTTGTCCGTGGACGCAGACACGGCACGCCCCTCCCCTTTCGGCTCTGGTGCGGCGACGGGCGTGATGAGGCGCGGAGGCTCGACCGGGGGTTTGCGGGTCTTCATTTCCTTGGCTTTGGCCGCGATGCGGCTGCTGAGATCGCTCATGGTTTTTCTCCTATTTTCTTGCAGACGAAACGATAGAGGGCGCGCACTTCTGCCGCCGCTTTGCCGCGCGGCTCGTATTCGAGGACGGCCTGGTTGTCTTCCAGGGCCGCAACGAAGGCGGTGCGCTTGCCCAGCGCAGCCGGTGCAATGGGCACGTCGTAGTTCCCGACGAGGTCTTCGACCGTGGTCTCGACGAGCTTCGACGTCACGATGCAGTTGTTGAGGACGAAGGCCGCCGGGGTGCGCGTCGCGCGCACGGTCTCAACGGTGTCCCCGACGGCGTGGCGATCGAGCTTGGAAGGCTGGCAGGGCATGAGGAGGAGGTCTGCGGCTTCGGCGGCGCGCCGGATACTGGCTTCGGACTTGGGCGCGGTGTCGATGACGAGCCAGTCGACATCGTTTTCGGCCGCCGCCGCGACGTAGGCGGCAAGATCGCGCTCGTTGGTCGCGATGACGTCCGGGGCCCGGCCCCGCAATTCGTGCCAGCGCAAAATGCTCTGCTGCGGGTCCATGTCGAGTATGAGGACGCGCCGACCGCGCTCGTGGGCGGCCACGGCGAGGTTCATGGCGAGGGTGGTTTTGCCGGCCCCTCCCTTTTGTTGGGCGATCGCGATCACTTTCATGTGGGAGAGTTTACCTCCGCACGCTCTCGATGTCGCAACGGTGGTGCCGTTTGAACGACGCAGTGTGACAAATCGGACGCGCGGGAGTTTGCGACTGCGCGCGCTCGCAGGTGTGGGGGCTCGGGACAGCGGGCTTTCGGGCGCGTGGAATTGTGGATGGTTGCATCAGCGCTATGGTGCGACGTGCTGCGCTCGCACGAGCCCAGCCTCCCACGCTCGTGTTTTCGCACTACGAGGCGACGACGAAATCCCACGCGGCCGACTGTGTCAGTGTGGGGGCGTGGGTGCGCTGCTAACCGCGCATCAGCAAATTTGGGCGAGTGGGCGCATGGGCAGACGCGCGCCCGCGAGCGCGCGACGTCGCGACTGTGGGATAACCCACCAACGGCAGATTGGGCTCAGGGGCGGTCGCGACGGTGCGTTGGCGCCGCGTCCGCCCTCCTACGTCTCTCGATTGCCGAGCGCCCGCGCCAGCTGCTCGCCGACCTGCTCATTGAGGAGTTCGACGGTGGCGTCGGCGAGGTGGGCGTAGCGGGCCGTGGTCTGGACCTGGGTGTGGCCGAGCAGGCGGCCGATCATGGGCAGGGATGCCCCGCGCTGCGCCGCGACGCTGGCAAAGCTATGCCGCAGATCGTGAAGGCGGACATCGTCGAGACCAGCGACAGAACAGACGAGCCGCCAGGGCTTTTGTAGGTTCACGTAGGGCCGCATTGGATCGACGGGGCTCACCAGGACGTAAGGTGAACCGGCAATGCGCGTCTGGGCTTCGAGGACGGCCAAGGCCGGCGCGTTGAGGATGATCGCTTTCCGCCCCGTTTTCGTCTCGGGCAACAGCAGGCGACCACGGTCGAGATCGACATGCTGCCATTGGAGCGTGAGAATCTCCGACAGCCGGCAGCCGGTGAAGATGAGCAGCCGGATGGCTGCGATGGCCTGGGGCCTGATCCGGCGCGTCTCCTCGAAGTCCGCGAGCACGGCGCCGAGGCGCTGGAACTCTTCCTCGGTCAGATAGCGCTCGCGCCGGTTCTCACGGAACTGGCGCACGCCGCCGCACGGATTGTCGCCCTTCGCGCGCAACCCTTGCTGCATCGACCAGTTGAAGAACTTGCGCAGCAGCGAGAAGTTCATGTTGGCGGTGCGGGGCGTATTGCCGAGGGCGGCATGCCAGGCGGCAACCTGGGCGTGGGTGACGGCCGCGACTTTCTGGCGACCGAACTCGGGAAGAATGGTCTTTGTAAAGAGGCGCGCATACTCAGCTTGCGTGACAGGGCGCAGCTTGCTGACGTGCTGTTCGAGAAAGATCTTGGAGGCGGCTGCGACATCGAGCTGGTGTCGGGCGTCGTCGCGCTCGTCGGCCGGATCGCGTCCCTCGGCGACCTGTCCCAGCAAGCGCACGGCGGCCTTCCTGGCGTCCGCCACGGTGAGCGGCCCGAAGCGGCCGATGGTGACGTAGCGCTGCCGGCCCGCCACGCGATAGCGCACGAAGAACACGGGGTACGCCCCCCTGCAGCCGAACCCCGAACCCGGGCAACTCGGGGTCGTAGAGGCGCTCGCCTGGGGTGAGACGGCGGATGGCGGTGATGGTGATCTTGGACCGGGCCATGGTGTGCTCCCTGCTGAGGACTAGGGAGAAGTAGTCCCCAAACAGTCCCCAGCGCAAGCTGTAATTCATGGTATGTTCATGATATACCCTTCGGAGCGCTGTTTGGGAACTTCGTTTCATTTACGTAAGTTAGCGGATATTTGCGGAACGTTCCGAGCACATTTTAATCAGATGGTCGTGGGTTCGATCCCCACCCCGCTCACCAATGATGACACCGCTCCGCGCTTGCCCCCCCGCACAAGGTTGGCGCGCACGACGGTGACGGCGTGAAGCCGTGCGGCGCCTCCGGCGGTTGGCGCCTTGGTCGGGCCGTTCCGGCCACAAGCGCCGAGCCGCTAGCCACCCGCCGCCGATGCTGAGGACCAGGCCGAGGTGGAACACCCCATCGTTGATCGCCGGTGCGATGACCGCAGCGGCGATCACAGCGCCCGTGCTCGATCTTCGATGGCGCCGACAGCTTCTCGTCGAAGCGCCGCCCGATTGCCCCGCTCGCATCGCCAATCCAGACCCAGCCGTGCACGCGCAACAGCGCGGCCGCGACGACGCCGCACCGCCGCTTCGTACATCCGGCATTGGATGTCATCGAACTTCCCAAATAGACCCGAGTATCGAAGTGCCGGCTTGTTGATGCCGGTCAATGTTTCGCGGCTGAATTCGGGCGATCCTTCGAGTGTCTCTCCACACGAAGCCGTCAGCAATTGGGAAAGGACCTCGGACATGCCGGACAAACTCCCCAAACGCATCATGCTGGCTACGGATCTTACCCCGGCGGGTGATCGCGCCTTCGACAGAGCCGTCCAACTCGCCGAGCAATGGCACGCCGACCTCATCGTCTGCCACGTGATCGAATCGAGCGCGGCGCGGCCCTGGGGCATGGATCGCCGTGTCCGCAATGCCGAGGCCGAACTGGATCGGCTGCTGCGCACTTCGCGGCTGACAAGCAAGTGTTCGCGCCACATCGTGGTCGGCGATCCGGCGGATCGCACGATCGAGCACGCCCGCGCCGTCGATGCCGATTTCATCGTGACTGGGCCCGCACATGGCAAGATCGTTGGCGAGAAGCTTCTGGGCAGCACCGCGGCTCGTATCGTGCGCCGGTCTCCGTGCCCCGTGCTGGCCGTTCGCCGCAGGCCGGAAGGCAGCTACCGGACGATCGTCTCCGCGGTCGACTTCTCCGATCCATCGAAAGCTGCGTTGGTGTGCGGGCGCGCACTGTTTCCCGCTGCAAAGCTCACAGCATTGCACGCCTACAAGGTCGAGCCGAACTGGTCTGGGCCGAATGCCGACAGAACGATCGATGTCGTGGAAGCCGAGGCACGCGAGCGCGCGATCAAACAAGCAGAAGCGGATATGAACGATCTGCTCGCCTCGATCCGTGGCGATGCTCGCGGCCTCGAGGGCGTCATGGAGGAAGGCGCGCCGGAGGTTGCACTCATCGACTTCGTCGACAGGACCTGGCCAGACCTCGTCATCGCCGGGACGCACGGCCGAAGCGACCGGCACGAAGACGGAATTGGCAGCGTTGCCGAGGTCTTGCTCACGACGTTGCCATGCGACGTGCTGGCCGTTCCGACACGAGCAAGCTCCCAATAGGGCAACGGCTCTTGCGTCGGCCTCCACGTGGGCGAAGCAGTTCGACAGGCCTGCGTAACCTCCGCCCGGGGCATGATTGGTGACGGAGCGGGAGACCAACGCACCCGCCGACTTTCCGCTCTCGAAACCGCAGAAGGCTCGCCTCGCATGACCCTCAACGAAAACCGCACGAAGCGCACGGCCGCTGTCGAAGCGCCTCTGCGGCTTTCGAGCGCGACCCCGCCTCCTGCACTACCGCCTGTCGAAGAGGTCGCGACAAGGAGTAGCCCGCACCGCCATGCGGCGCTCGACCGTGCTCTCATGGCCAGTCTCGCACAGATGACCGGCGGCATCTCGCCTCATGCGATCATCGACGCCTGGAGTGACTGGGCCATGCATCTCGCCCGTGCGCCGGGGCGCCAGTTGGAACTCGTGGAACGCGCGCAGACCAACTGGCTCAAGCTGGCGCAATTGGCGATGTCCGGACTGGCGGGCAATTCTGCGCACAAGCCCTTCGAGCCTGGCCCCAACGACACGCGCTGGTCGCACGCGAGTTGGGACCGGGCACCTTTCGCCCTTTGGCAGCAAGGGTTTCTCGGCCTGCAAGACTGGTGGCAGGCAGCGACGGCCGACCTGCCCGGCCTGCGACGCCAGAACGCGCAGCGCACGGGGTTCGCCATGAGGCAGCTTCTGGATACCCTATCGCCATCCAACTATCCGTTCGCCAACCCCGAGATCCTCGAAAAGATCCGCGTAACCTGTGGCCGGAACCTGGTCGAGGGCGCGGCCCATTTCGCCGACGACGCCTGTCACATCCTGGCGCAGGAGCATCGTCCGGTTCCTGAGGAATTCGCGCTCGGAACGGTTTTGGCATGCACGCCCGGTCAAGTGGTCTATCGCAACGATCTGATGGAGCTGATCCAGTATTCCCCAACCACCGCCAGGGTCAGGCCCGAGCCGGTTCTGATCGTTCCAGCCTGGATTATGAAATACTACATCCTCGATCTGTCGCCGAAGAATTCGCTCATCCGTTGGCTGGTGGGACAGGGTTACACGGTATTCTGCATCTCCTGGTGCAACCCGGCGGCGGATCAGGCGGACCTCTCGCTGGAGGACTATCGAAAGCAGGGCATCCTGAAGGCGCTGGACGTGATCAACGCCATCGTTCCAGGCGTCGGGATTCACGCCAACGGCTATTGCCTGGGCGGCACGATACTGGCCATTGCGGCCGCCACCATGGCGCGCGATCATGATGACCGGCTGGCGTCCCTGACGCTGATGGCCGCACAGGTCGATTTCGCCGAAGCGGGCGAACTGCTACTTTTCCTCGATGAAAGCCAAGTCGCGTTCCTCGAAGACCTGATGTGGGCGAAAGGCTACCTCGACCGGCCTCAGATGTCGGGCGCGTTCGCGGCGATCCGGTCCGAAGATCTGATCTGGTCGCGCGCCGTCCGCCGCTACTGGCTCGGCGAGCCGGACCTTCCCACCGATCTCGGTGTCTGGGTCAACGACACCACGCGGATGCCTGCGCGCATGCATTCCGAATATCTGCGTGGGGTGTTCTTGGAAAACCGTATCAGTGCCGGTCGCTTTGCCGTCGAAGGCCGAGTGATCGCGCTCAAGGATATCGCTGTGCCGATGTTCGTGGTGGCGACCGAAAGTGATCACATAGCGCCTTGGCGGTCAGTTTATAAAACCGCCCTGTTCACCGATTGCGACCTCGGCTTCGTGTTGACCAAGGGCGGACACAACAGCGGCATCCTCTCGGAGCCTGGTCACAAAGGCCGGCACTACCGATTTGCCCATCGACCCGCTGGCGCGCTTTACGTCGGTCCCGAAGCCTGGCTGAAAGCGCAGAAGACGAAACCCGGCTCGTGGTGGCCGGAATGGGCCGACTGGCTTTCGGCGCAGAGCGGGGAGTTCACCGCTCCCCCGACCATGGGGGCACCGGACCGGGGTTATCCGCCGATCGGACCAGCCCCCGGCACCTATGTCCACCAACCATGACTGCTGAACGTACCGTCGCACCACGCCCGGCCGACAGGATCGATCCGCAGCCCGATCACCCCAACCATTCGATCCAGTCAAGAGGTCGTTTGTTCGGTGATCGTCCTTCATCAGAGACATGCGAGCGGGATGCTGACGATGCGCGAGCAATGGGGTTCAAGAACGGGCTTTATTCTGGCGACCATTGGAGCAGCGGTCGGGCTTGGCAACATCTGGCGCTTCGCCTACGTTGCGGGAGAGAATGGCGGTGCCGTTTTCCTCTTCATCTATCTCTTGTTCATTCTGCTGATTGGCCTGCCACTCGTCGTGGCGGAGCTGGCGATCGGCCGACACGGGAGAGGTGATGCCGTGGCCGCATTCGAGGCGGACGGATGCGACAGTGTGTGGCGAGGCGCCGGCTGGATCGGGGTGATTGGTGCAGGGCTGATCCTCAGCTTCTATTCGGTCATCGCAGGCTGGGCGCTCAAGTATTTCGCTGGCGCCGCGACCGGTGCGCTTTGGCAGACCGCAACGGGCGGCTTCGGCTCGTACTTCGAGGCATTCGTCAGCGGTACTGGAGAACCACTCCTGTGGCAGGCGATCATGCTGCTGGCCGCAGCCATCGTGGTGGCTGGTGGCGTCAATCGCGGGATCGAGAGGATCAACCTGTGGCTGATGCCTCTTCTCGCTCTCATCGTCATCCTGCTCGCGGCCTTCGCGTTGACGCTGCCTGGCGCGAGCAGGGGCGTGAGTTTCCTTTTTGCGCCCGACTGGAGCGCACTGACCCAGCCAACCGTATATCTCAATGCTCTTGGCCAGGCGTTTTTCTCTCTCGGCGTCGGCGTGGCCGTCTTCATCACATATGGCAGCTACCTCGGTCGTGAGACGCGTATACCGGGGGCCGCAGCGACGATCGTAGTCGGTGACACGGTATTCGCGATGGTCGCGGGGCTTGCCATATTTCCAGCAGTTTTCGCACTTGGCGGCGATCCTGCTGCCGGTCCAAGGCTGGCCTTCATCACATTCCCGCAGGTGCTGCTGCAAATGCCCATTGGAACGTGGATCGGGATCGTTTTCTTTCTGCTGCTCGCGGCCGCCGCGCTCACCTCGATCATCGCGCTGCTCGAGGTGCCGGTGGCGGTTGCCGCCAATCGTTTGGGATGGTCGAGGATACGGGCGACCGCAGTCGTGACGACAGTGGTCTTCGTCGTAGGGATACCGTCCGCCCTCAGCTATGGCGTACTCGGTGCCTTGACGCTCGGCGGCCTACCCGTCCTGGATGCGATCGATCATGCCGTCTCGAATTTCATTCTCCCCCTCTGCGGGTTGGCGATCGCGATTTATGTTGGTTGGCGGCTCGCGCCGGCCACCGTGATGGAGGCGGCGAACCTCGAGAAATCGGCGGTGGGCCGGACATGGCTGTGGCTGCTGAGAATAGTGGTGCCCGCAACGATAGCTGTCATCCTGATGAGGTCACTTGCCCTCATCTAGACCGGACCTGCCCGCCGACGCCCCCCGTCCGGTGTCATCGAGAGCCGCCGCACGATGACTGGCACCGCCGGAGCGGCGCCGGCCCGCTGGCACGGGGCAGCTCCCGCAACAATCTCGGGCCTATTGTGTCCACAGGACTGTGCCCTCGTGGAATTGCGACCAGGCGAACCAGAAGGCCTGATGACTGCCGAGATCGGAACCGTTTGCGTCGACGGCTTTGATTCCGCCCGCATCGAGCACCAGGCGGACGTTCTCGAAACCGACCGTGGCGCCGTTCAGCAGTGCCGCCATTGCCGTCGTCCGCTGGAAGGCCACCGGCGTTCCGGTCGCGGTCACGACGCCGATGACGTCCTCGTGAACTGGCAGACGCGGATCGACATCGCCCACGGGAAAGATCGGCCCATTGGCGTCACGACCATTGCGGAAGTCGAAATTGCGCCCGAGCGCCAGCGCTTCCACGAGCACGGTCGTTGCCGGATGGGCTCGTCTCCAGGAACCCCAGTCCGAGGTGATGACGCTCACTTGCTGGAGTTTCAGGCCCTTTTCAGCGAGGGGTCCGGTGACCGCGCGCCCCAGGAAGGTGTCGAACACGGAATGCGTATTGACGTCGTACATGACCTTGTTCGATCGGATGAGGAGCCCGGAAGTTCGCAGGATCGGCCGCTCGATCCCTTCCGGCATTCGGTCCGTCAAGTAGGCCTGGGCAGCACCGCAGAGCGTGCAATAGGGAATAGCCAGGTGGCGTCCGCCGAGCGTGTCGTTGACCATCTCGCGCACCTCCATGATGCGCCGCGGATAGGCTCGGAACTCACCGTTCACCTCGATGCCGAAGACGACGTCGTCGTCCTTCAGCCACGTCGCCTCCTCCACGCTGCTGACCTTCGGGTTGTCGGCGGCGGGGATGCAATTGCACGACACGTCGGTCTGATCATAGGGACGGTTGTCGATCAGTACGCCACCCCAGGACACGAGCCTCCAGTCGATGTCACCCTCGACGAAGATCTCCTGCCAACCCGGCACGAAGCTGGTGAAGATCGAGCGCTTGAATGCAAGATAACCCGGAAATTCCGGAACATCCCAGGCGATGAGACGGTTCGAAATCGCTTCCAGATCGAAAGCCGGTTCGAACTCGACCCCGAGGAGCGCGGCCGCCGCCTCGGAGAGCTCACGGGCGAAGCCCGCCTGCCACGTGAACCGCAGCATGTCGGTGATCAGCCAGGCGAGTCTCGGGTCGCCCGACTTCGCGATCTCCTGAAGCGCCCCGGTTTGCTGCGGCCCCCAGCGACCTTGCGAAATACTCTCGACGAAAACCGCGCGGACAGCCCGCTGAAGTTCATCCGAAAGCGGTCCATCAGGTATCGCGGGCGGCTCCCCGAATTGTTCGATTGCGTAGGCTGGCAGTGGCTTTCGCTCCTGGGCTACCGAGGCATCGGGCCCGAGCGAGCCGAGCAAGACGGACAGGGCGACCAGCGTCATGAGGTGGACGAAGCAAGTCGCTGCTCTCATGGGTGTTCCACTCCCCTCTGCGAACGCACGCTCGGGCCCACCGACCGGCCCCGCCCGGGTGCTGCGCATCGCGCAAACCACCCATTTTCCGCATCGGCTCATTTGTCGATCGAGATCCCCCGAGCGTCCAGTCACGATCGCATCAGCATCTCGTGAGGACCGTTTGGCGGATGCTTGCGGCGGGCCGCCCCGCCGAACGCCGTCGAAGAGGCCTCCCGGTGGGGCTCGAATGGGCTGCTCTCGTCGCGCGAGCCGTCGTGCGACCTCAAGGACCCTGCAAAACCCCGGCGGCGGGGGTGACCGGACAGCGCGTCAATGGGCCGACGAGAGGAAAATTCCAGCGTAACGTCAGTTCCTCTCCCGACAGTGTCATGCCCAGCACGTAGTCCCGAACCGCATCTTCGCCGCACTGTGCCTGGGCCCCGGTGAACCATCCCTCCTCGCGCCGTTCGAGTGGAAACCAGGTGAGGCGGCACCAGATCTCCCCGTGTCGCAGCCATTCGGAACCGACCACGAACGGTTCGGCCAGGACGGTTCCACCTGGCTTGATCGGCGCGCGGGCGCATTGGGCGGCAGTGCCCCACGCCCCGTGGAAACGCTCCCGATCGCCGCCAGCATCGGCCGTGGCAGCGATAGAGGTACATACGAAGAGGATGACCGAGCATGGGTAGCGCATGAACTCCGCCTAGCCGCTCCGAGGCGACGCAACCAGTCACTTCGCAGTGATCCCGGCACCGGAGCCGGGTCCCGGCGACTGCCAACCATGCCGATCCGATCACGATGCCGGCCCGACAACGAAGGGGCGAACCCGATGACCGGGTGATGGCCTTCAGCCGACGCGTCGAGAAGGGCGACCGGGTAGCGCCGCTTCGATCGGCTGTACTCTCCTCCCATCGCCACTTCACGCGCCATGCCCGCAGCGCGATCGGTGGGATGGTGCACATAGAGCAGACGCATTCGGCACGCCCTGGAGCCGCGGCTTCCACAACGAGGAGGGGGGGGGCATGATCGAGCGGGTCGCCCTCCATCCATCCGCGCCGGTGCGCGCAAAGGGATTCGCATGACGCGCCACATCATCCCGGGCGGTCCTTTCGAGCGCCTCGCCAAGGCGCACCCGCTGATTGCGGGCCGCAAAGTGGCGATCGTCGAGGAACGTCGAGGTCGCGAGAGTAGCGAGGGGCGTTTCCCGCCGCCCCGCAAGCATGAACGCAGGCTGTCATTGGGTCCACCCCTCACGCCTCATGGGTCCGGTGGGAGAAGACGTCAGCGAGTGCACTGATGAATGACCGAAAATGGCTTTGTTCAGCGTCTGTCTTTCGGATCGTCGCTCGCCACGTGCAGGCAACGCCGCGTTCGCCGAGCCTGATGAGTTGCAGCGCATTCCGCGCGCTATGGCGCTCCACGAACCACCTGCTCAGGATGCTCACGCCGAAGCCGCCGGCAACGAGGCTGCAAGCATAGTCGGCCGCACCGACCGATATGAGGTTGCGAGGAAATATCCCTGCAGGAAGGAAGAAATGTTCGACTTCCTGTCCGCGTTCGAGAACCGCGCTGTATGTGACGAATGGTTCCTGCTCGAAGTCCGACGGCGACAGCCACGGCCGGGCGGCAAGTGGATGACCGATCGGAACCACGCCGACGAGTTCGTCGTCCGCCAGCGCATGCGCCTCCAGCCCGCGACGTGAGTAGTCACCAAGCGCGATCGTCAGGTCGACGTCTCGGGATATCAATGCGTCGAGCGGCAAGCGCGAGGAATCACCCGCGATCTCGATCATCAACTCCGGATGGGTCAGCATGCAACCCGCCACGATCGGCGACAGCTCTCGGTGGAGATTGTATCCTCGCACTTCGATCCGGACCGTGGTGCTCCGAGCACTGCGTGCATAGTCCAGGCTGCGCTCGACCTGATGCAGTTCCTCGATGATCACACGTGCTGCGTTCAAAAGGGCCTTTCCTGGTGAGGCAAACTGGATCCGACCGTTCACACGGTGAAAAATCGTGGCGCCGGTCACGCGCTCGATCTCGCGCAGCCGGTTGCTGAGCGCCGGTTGACTGATCCCGAGCCGCTCGGCCGCCTTGGAAAGGTTGTCCGCGTCGTCCAGTGCGACGAGTGCTCGCAGTTGCTTGACCGTCAGTCTGTTGAGGGTCTTCAGCGGTCGCACGGCTCGTCTCCAGTTTCTGCCCGGCTCGTGTTCATTCAGAACTCGTATCAACTCCATTCAGAATTCGGAATGCGGCAGTCGCATGATCGATGCTACCCCGTGCGCTGGCAGAGCGGTGCATCCGGCACCATCATTCGCGAGGTCTTGCATGAAGCTCGGTTCCGTATCTCTCGAAGAACGTGGGATGGTCTTGCACATTGCAGCGTCGGAGCAGGGACCGGCGCGTGACCTCTACGCCAACTACCACTGGCTTCGAGACAACTGTCCGTCGTCGTTCGATGCCAGGATCGGCGACCGCCAGTACGACATTGTCGCCGACAGCACCGAACTGCGGCCCAGCGAGGCACGCCAGGAGGGGGACGACCTCGTGATCGTCTGGTCGGGTGATGGCCATTTCAGCAGGTTCGATCTCGGGTGGCTCTGTCGTTGGCTGGAGCGCCCGGGGCACCCTGATCCCGCGCGCGTTGCAAAGCGCTTCTGGACGGCAGGGAGCGCGAGCATACCGAAGCGCTTCCAATTCACGTCCCTGACCTGTGATCGGAGCACCGCTCGCGCATATCTCGGCACGCTGCTTGGCGACGGCATCGCATTGGTCGAGCACGTTCCGGACAGTGACGAGGGTGTCCGGCTCGTCGCTGAGGTCGCTGGACATGTGCGCGCAACCTTCTCGGGAACCTATTTCGACGTCAAGAGCTATGCCAAGCCGGTCGGCACGGCCTACACGGCCCAGGCGCTCGAGCCGCATACGGACAGTCCTTGCGAAGCGTACCCCGGTTGGATTCAGTATCTCCACTGCCGGGTGAACGATGCGACCGGCGGCGAAACCACCTTCGTCGACGGCGCGGCCGCGGGACTTCGAGCTTCTTTCGGAATTCTCCATCCCCTTCCGTTTCTCGCACGACGCCATGGATATGCGTGCACGCCAGACCGTCATCGTTCTGGGGAGTGACGGCGAGGTCGAGGGCGTCACCATCAGCCAGCACATGTCCGATGTTTTCGACCTCGATCAGCACCTCCTCGACAAATATTATCCAGCCTTCCGTCGCTTCGGCGCCATGCTGCGCGATCCCAAGTACCTCATCTCCATCAAGCTCGCACCAGGGGAGTGCGCGGTGTTCGACAACCAGCGGATCGTGCACGCCAGGACCGCATTCGATCCCACCAGCGGGGCGCGCCACTTGCGCGGATGTTATACGGATCGCGGCGAGCTGCGGTCGCGCTACCGGGTGGCCATGCGCGAGGCCGATGCCAGCGGAGAAAAGGAGGTGCGGACGTGACCCACATGCAGGAGATCATAGCAAAGGCCAGCGCCTTGCCGTGGCCCGACGAGAGGACGCTCCGGCTCGACCTTGCCGTTGCCTTCCGGCTTGCGGCGGATTTCGGCTGGACGGAGTCGGTCGGCAATCATTTTTCCGCTGTCGTGTCGCCCGGGGAAGGCACCTTCCTCATGAATCCGCGATGGCAGCATTTCTCGACGATTCGCGCGAGCGAACTCCTGCTGCTGAACTGGAACGATACCGGGACGATGCAGCGACCCAATCCGCCCGACCGGTCGGGTTGGTGCATACACAGCCAGCTCCACGCGGCGCTTCCCCATGCGCGCGTCGTCCTCCACATCCATCCCTGCTATGCGACAGCACTCGCAGGGTTGGCCGACCCGAGCCTGAAGCCGATTGACCAGGTGACCGCACGCTTCTGGGACCGCGTTGCCATCGATCTCGAATTCGAACAGGTCTCGACGACGGAGGCCGAAGGGCGAAGGCTGGCCTCGGTCATCGGCGAGCATTCGGTCCTGATGATGGGCAATCATGGGGTGACAGTGGCGGCCGAGACCGTGGCCCATGCCTTCGAGGAGCTTTATCTCTTCGAGCGCGCCTGCCGCACGATGGTGCTCGCCTACGGGACAGGTCAGCCCCTGAATGTCATGTCCGATGCCATTGCAGCAGTGACATCGCGAGGATGGGACGGCTGCCGGGAGATGGCGGTGTCGCACTTCGAGCAATTGAAGGCCAAGATCATCCGCCAGGACCCCTCGGTCGCCGAATAGCTCGGCGGATGCAGGCGGCTCGATCGGGCGCTATGATGGAGCAGGCTTCAACCGATGGGCAGGGCGAGGGATGCGGCGCATACGCTCGGGACGGCATCACACGCGATTTGAGTTCGGCACGCTGACGATGACATCCTTGTGCGATGGCTTCGTCGACATGCCAACCTCACGATTGCGTCGGATCGGCGACCGCGTGTTCGGTGACGACCTGCCGCCTCGGGTACGCCTCGTCGACGGCAATCTGAGGCTGTCGGTCAACGCCTTCGCGCTCGATGACGGGGGCGACGTCGTGCTGTTCGATACGGGAGCAGCCGACGTCTGGCACCCCAGCATGGGGCGACTTCCGGATGCCGTGCGAGAGGCTGGCATCGAGCCCGAGAGGGTCCGGACCGTCGCCTTCACCCACACGCACCTGGATCATATTCACGGTCTGATCCTGCCCGGCGGGAATGTCGCATTCCCCCGGCTCTCCCGCCTTCTGGTGCCCCGAGCGGAGATGGATATGTTTCGCGCTGTGGTGCGGCTCGAGCGCTTTCACGACATGGCGGAGGCTTTCGACGACGGCGATGAAATCGCAAGGAATGTCAACGCCATTGCCGCTCCCGGTCATGAAGTGGGACACACCTGCTTTCGGGCGACGAGCGCCGGCGAGACGGTGCTGATCTGGGGGGATATCATTCATGTGCCGTCGATCCAGTTCGAGCAACCGGACATCGCCTGGGAATTCGACCGCGATCAGACACTCGCTCGCGCGAGCCGCATCGAGGTCATGTCCCTGGCTGCCGACAACGATTTCCTGATTACGGGAGCTCATCTGGATGCCCCGGGTGTCGGGCGCATCATCCGATCAGGGGCCGGCTTCAGCTTTTGTCCGCTTTAGGTTTTCGCCCCCTCCGGATGATGGCGATCGAGTGCCCGACGTCCTCGGTCCGCCTCGCGCACGTACTCTCGAGCGAATTGGGCCTTACCGGCAACCGCCACTGGCAATGGCATCGCCGGGTGTGAGCCTCGTTCCTTGCGATTTTCCGAGGCAACCGTGACGCCGCCGACCAGGACGTCCGCCTGATCGTTGACCTGTTTTGCCTGGTCCTCGGCGATGTGCGCAGAGCGGGCTGTCGTCGATGGACCGCTGTGGCCGAGCGGCTCGCCGATCATCACTGGCGAGCCGCCGTTGGACGCAACGATGCTGGCAACGGAGTGCCGAGCATTTGGTAGGCGAACGTCCGGGGTCCTCGCCCCCCTCAACCCGGATGCGGACCGATGCGCTCGCCGTGTTTGACCCGCTCGGGCGCCTTGTGCACGAGCGTGTAGGCGTAATCGACGCCCATGCCGTACGCCCCCGAGTGCTCTTGGACGAGACTGATCGTGGCGTCGTAGGTATCCTTGCGCGCCCAGTCGCGCTGCCACTCGAGCAGCACCTGCTGCCAGGTCATCGGCACGACGCCAGCTTGGACCATGCGCTGCATCGCATGGTCGTGCGCGTCCTTGCTGGTGCCGCCGGAAGCGTCTGCGACCATGTAGATCTCGTAGCCGCCCTCCTTCATGGCCGAGAGCGCGAACATGGCGTTGCAAACCTCCGTCCAGAGGCCCGCGACCACGATTTTTTTTCTTCCGGTCGCCGCGAGTGCATCACGCACGTTCCGGTCGTCCCACGAGTTCATGGACGTGCGTTCCAGGATCTTGTTGTCCGGCAGGACGGCGAGAATCTCGGGGTACGTATGGCCTGAGAAACTCTCCGTCTCGACGGTCGTGATCGTCGTCGGTACGCCGAACACCTTTGCCGCCTTGGCGAGCGCGACGACGTTGTTCTTCAGCATCTGGCGGTCGATCGACTGCACGCCGAAGGCCATCTGCGGCTGATGATCGATGATGATGAGCTGGCTGTTCTGCGGCGTGAGGAGTTCGAGGTAGCTGGTCATGATGATCTCTCTATGTTGAAGGCGATGCGGGGGAGGCGGAGTGCTTGGTCCCGCCCCGGTCTTGCACGTTGGCGCCGATGGTCAGGCGCCCATGTCGAAAAGGAGCACTTCGGCCTCGTCGAGCCCCTCGAGGTGGAGCCGCCCGGAAGTCGAGATGGCAACGCCATCGCCCTCGCGCAGCGGCTCGCCATTCAGTGCCAGGCAACCGCGGGCGACCTGCACCCAGCCGCCGCGTCCGGCTGCGATCATGTGCTCGACGGCGTCTCCTTCACCGAGCATCGTTGCGTAGAGATCGACGTCCTGGTGGATCGTGACCGAACCCTCGCGACCTTCGCGCGAACCGATCAGCCTCAACCGGCCGCGTTTCTCGGCATCGGGGAACGACCGCTGCTCGTACCCGGGCGCGATCCCTTTTTTCTCCGGAATGATCCAGACCTGGAGGAAGTGGACGGGCTCCGTCTTCGAGGCGTTGAACTCCGAGTGTCGCACGCCGGTCCCGGCCGACATGCGCTGCACGTCACCGGGCCGGATCACCGAACCCGTTCCGAGGCTGTCCTTGTGCTCGAGCGCACCTTCGAGGACATAGGAGATGATCTCCATGTCGCTGTGCGGATGCGCGGGAAAGCCGCCGCCTGGCGCCACGCGATCGTCGTTGATCACCCGCAGCGGGCCGAAGCCCATGTGCCTCGGATCGTGATAATGCCCGAACGAGAAGCTGTGCCGGCTGTTCAGCCAGCCGAAGTTGGCTCGACCACGCTCCTCTGATCTTCGCAATGTCAGTGTCATGGCTCATCTCCTTGGCTTGCGGCGCTGGACGCCTGTTGCCGCATGAGGTAGATGGATGCTGATCTTCCGACAATTCATGCATTTTAGTTCACTCTGCGTCCAAATTGGATACAATGATCCCATGGACAAGCTCGATGCCATGAATGCCTTCGTGAAGGTCGTCGCGCACGGCAGCTACGCCGAGGCAGCGCGGACGCTGGGGCTCACCCGTTCCGCCGTCAGCAAGGCGGTGAAGGAGCTGGAACAGCTGCTCGGTGCGCGTCTGCTCGACCGCACGACACGGCGCGTCAGCGCGACGGAGGCCGGCCTCGCCTACTACGAGAGTTGCCTAGACATCCTGGCCCGCGTCGAGGAGACCGAAATGCAGGTCTCCCGCCTGCACGACGAGCCCCGGGGAGTCCTCAAGCTGAACGCGCCGGTGTCGTTCGGCGTGCTGCACCTCGGGCCGCTGATCGCCGCGTTCATGGAGCAATATGCCGATCTGAAAATCGAGCTGACACTGAACGACCGCTTCATCGATCCGATCGAAGAAGGTTTCGATGTCACGATCCGGATCGGCGTATTGGCGGACTCGAGCCTGATCGCGCGACGCCTGGCGCCCGCACGCCGCGTTCTGGTGGCGGCGCCCGCGTACGTGGAAAAGAACGGCGCACCAATGATGCTGGACGACCTCGTAAAGCATCGATGCCTGAACTACGGACACACCACGACGCTACAGCGCTGGCAGCTCACGCGAGCCGGACAGTCGATCGGGGTCGCCATAAACTCCGTGCTGTGCTCGAACAACGGGAACATCCTGCGCGCCGCCGCGCTCGCCGGGCAGGGCATCGCCAAGCTGCCGACCTTCCTGGTCGGTCCCGATCTCGCGGCCGGCCGCTTGGTGGTCGTTCTGCCGGAGCATCCGCCGACGGACCTCGGCATCTACGCGCTCTATGCGCCGAACCGCTACCTCGCGGCAAAGACCCGGCTGCTGATCGATTTCCTGGCCGCCCGGTTCGGCGAGCGGCCGGCCTGGGACAAGACGAAGTAGCACCGCCTGCTGACGCATCGACCGATCGGCCGCAACTTCGGCTCCGGCAAACGGCCGTGCGAGAACGCACGGTCCGGTCATCGATCGCGGCCACGCTTAATCCGTGGATTGACCTTCGAGGCGATCGGCGCCCCGGCTCACGACCTTCGACACCATGGGTTCCCCTCGGTTCGATCCATTGGCGAGTCGATGCGCACTTTCGCTCTTGGACCTTCTGAGGTTACTCTCCTTTGCGAGGGGCGACTCGGGACGAGATGACGAACGGCAACCACGATACGCGGCACAGTGGATTCGAGTCGGATGCGGGACACTTTTCGCGCTCGACGCCCCTGAGCTACGCCTATGCCGACATCGCACTCGCGCTCGTTTGGAACATCGGTCTTCTTTTCTACGCTCCGTCCTGGCTGGTCTTCCTGCCCGCACTGGTGACGGGCACGGCCGCGGTCCTGGTCGACTATGTCTGGTTCTACCGCAGCGGTCGCAGGGAGGTCTTACGGGACGGGCGGCCAGCCGATGGACTGTTCATCGCTTGGTGGCTCGTATTCTGGTTCGAGTTCCTGATCGCCTGGAACATCGGCACCTTCGTCGGACTGGCCTTGACGGCTGGCCTGACAACCACCGTCGGTCTCGCCTGGACACTCGCCTTCTGCGCCTGGTTCTGGGTCGTCACGCCCGGGCTCTCGCGCGCCCTCGGTGACTTCGGTGTCGGCAACGAGTTGGTTTTGACGACGCGACGCGTCGGATCACGGCTCAGTTTTGCGCGCATCACCTGGGTGGCGGTGCTCTACACGGGTCTCCTCGCGACAATTCTGGATTGGGACCTGGCCAAGGCCGCCGAGCTGTTCGCCATCGGCATGCTGGCGGCCGGCGCCATGGAGATACCGCTCTATGTGCTGAACATACGACCCGGCCCGCACGCCTGGAAGGCACTCGTCGTCAATACGCTCGTCGAGTGGAATTATGCCGTCCCGATCTTCTTCGTCGTCTTCGCCCTGATCGGTTGAGGAGCGCCAGGTGACCGCCGAAGTTCCGCTGGTCAAGACCGGTGCCCTGCCCCTCCTCTTCAACGGACTAGCACTCGTCGGCCGCGGCCTGGGTCTCGAAAGAACGTGCCTGTCCGTGGACGCGCTCGAAAAGAGGGTCTGGCCAAACCTCGGCGAAGGCCACCTCGATGACACCAGTCGGGCATTGACCGCAAGCGCAATTGCTTCCGTCGGTGAGGACTCCCGACTGACGCCATTCGGTGAGTATGCCGTTCGCGAAATCGTCTTGCGGACCATGCGTGTGCAGCGCGCCTTGAGCGAGTTCAAGGCAAGCCACCCCGAAATCCTCGCACGGCGTGTCGAGCGGCCGATCCTGATCGTCGGCTGGTATCGAACCGGCACGACCTTGGCCCACCGTCTGCTCGCCTCGGCCGATCGCGTTCGGGCTCCAAGAGCCTACGAACTCTATTTCCCGGTTCCCGAGCACGAGGAGCCGCTCGAGGCCGATCGAACCCGGATCAAACGAACGCGCGCCATGCTGCGCTTGGCACACCTCGCCATACCGGCCTTGCGCCGGCTCCACCGCATCACCCCCGAGAGTGCCGAAGAAAGCACCGTCCTGCTCGACAATGCGGGCGCCGGAATCTACATGCTGCACGCCTTTGGCGCCCACGGTCATGGCGAGAGGCTCATGGCGTCGGATCTTCACGCGGCATACGCCGCGCTGAAATGCCAGCTACAGGTTCTGCAGGGTCCGGCTCCATCGCCAGACCGCTGGATCCTGAAGTGCCCGTTTTCGCTCGCGCATCTGATGGCCTTCCACCAGGTTTTTCCGGACGGATCGGTGGTCCACATTCATCGTGACATTGTCGGAGCCCTCGCCTCGGTCTGCCGCTTGGCGCTGACCTTGCAGTCGGCGTTCGTTGAACGCCCAGACGTCAGGGCGATCGGCCGCTTCTGGGCGAACTTCTGTCTCGAGGCTGCGGCACATGCCGAACGCGCCCGCACGCTCTACCCGCGAGGTCACTACATCGACGTCGACTACGACAGCCTCAGCCGCGAACCCATCGCCACCGCGCTGGCGCTCGGAGAAAAGCTCGCTCTCACGATCCAACCGAATGCGTTGCATGCGGCACTGACCGAGGCAGGCGCGCCATCGCCTCCCTTCGCCCGGGATCTCTCCGTCTTCGGGCTGGACGCAACGGACGTCGTCAGGCGCCACGCTGATCTCACGACCACGATCGGGCGAAGAGAATATTGACGCCGCGGCGGCGCCCGCAGGCGCACCCACGCCGCGGAGCCAATTGCGGCGGTTCGGGTTCATCGAGTGAGCGGTGCCGCGGCGTCCCGTGGCTTTTCGACCAAAATGACGTTCGCCGGCAGGAGAAGGAGATCGGCGACCAGGGCGAAGAAGAGGATGCCGATGATGATCGTGCCAAAGAGTGCGACGGTCGGAAGGCTGCTGAAGAATGTCACGACCATGCCGACCGAAAAGACCACCGTCGTCGCCACCAAGGCAGGTGACACCGCCGTCAGAGAATTGCTCATGGCCACGTCCGGCGCCTCTTGCTGGCTACGTTCGAGGGCATATTGATTGAGGAGATGAACGGAATCGTCGACTGCCAGTCCAAAGCCCACGGTCAGCGCGATCGCGCTCGTCATATCGATGCCGCCGGCCAGGACCCAGGCGGTCGACTCGGCCAGGAGGATCGGCAGAACATTCGGCACGATGCACGCCAGACCCAGGCGCCAGGATCCAAGCGCGACACCGATGACCAGGATGGAAAGTCCGATCGAGAGAAGAAGGCCATGGCGAAGGTCGTCGATCAGCATTGGGATGACGCGGGCCCGCAACACCGGTCCGCCTGTCACGGTGATCCGGCCCGATATGCCGGCAGCCGCGATTTCCTTCTCGATACGATCGACAAGCTGATCCATCTCCAGCGCCGTGAGCCCCTGCGGCACGAAGGCCGAGATCAGCAGCTTGTCGAGACCGCGAGAAATGAACCAGCGCATCATCGGATGATTGGCGATGGTCGGTTGTGAGAGATCGATGCCATCGCTCCCGAACGTCGCCGACCTTCGAGCCAAGGCGAGAGACATCGAGCGGTTGGGACCGATGACCGTCCCGATCGCCTGCTCGATCCGGGCAAGCTCGTCCAATTCAGTTCGCAGCAATCGATCCGCCGGCTGCGCCCTGTCGACGATGACGAAGAGCTGGGCAGAGCCCCCGAAGCTGCGGTCGACGATTTCAAGTGACCGGCGCACTTGCGAATCGAACGGGATGTAGTCCGTCAGTCGGTACTGCCCTGGCACCGTGAAATGTACGCTCAGAAGGGCACCTGCCACGACAATCCCCATCGCGGCCAGCAGACGCCGCCGCCTCGCCAGGAGACCGTTCGCCAAGCGTCCGACACTTTGAAGCATGGGCCAACGGGCGGGCCGAAAGGGAAGATTACAGCGGACAACGAGCCAGATGCCCGCCGGCAGAACGACCACCGTCACGACGTAGCCGATGACGACCGCTGCAATGCCCGAGTACGCCATCTTGGCGAGTGCCTCGTTGGAGGCGATCAAGAGGGAGACGAATGCGATCGCTGTCGTCAGATTTGCAAGGGCGCACGCCGGCCCGACGTCGAGGATCGAATGGCGAAGTGCCTCGAGCGGTTCCGCGCCGTTCTCGCACCCGCGTCGCCAGTGAAAGAAGAGGTGAAGTCCGTCCGCGAACACGAGGACGATCAAAAGCACGGGAATCACCGTGGTCAGATAGTCGATCCTGACACCGAGCACAGCCTGCAATCCGAGAAATGCGATCAGTGCCACGAGCGGCGGCACCGTGCACAGGAGAGCCGCGGCAGCCGAGCGGAACAGCAGGAACGAGATGATGGCGCAGATCAGCACGGCAATCGACGTCAAGAGGATCTGATCGCGCTTGATGCCATTGACCAGATCCCGTTGGATCGTCGGGCGGCCGACGAAGGAGATCTCGAAGTCCGGCCGGTTGAAGCTCTCGAGAACGAGGGCAAGTTCGGCAAGTGCGTCCTGCGAAAAGCCGCTGCTTCCCATCGCCGTGTCCGGCATCACGATCAGGAGCGCCGATCCCCCCTCGAGATCGAGGAATGTGCGGATGGAAGGAAGCTCCTCCCGGAGGCCATCGACGACGGTTCGCAGCTGCTCATCGGACTGAAAGCGGTCTGGCAGGGTCGGCTGCCAGCCGTTCCCATCGACAGTTGGGCTTGCGAGCGAGAACACCGAAAGCACGTTACCGACGCCGGTTGCGAGCTTCAGTTCGATCTGGAATTGCCTGAAGCGCTCGAAGCCCTCGACCGTGGCGAGGTCCGGCGATTGGACGATCAGCACCTCATCGTCCGAGAAACTGCGATAATCCCTCTCCAGCGCTGTAACGTCCGTGTAGGCGCTCGCCTCGGACTTCAACAGGCTGTCGAAGTTGCCGTCGAAAGACAGCCGAGATGCAATGAAAGCGAGCGAGAGAACGATGATGAGAACAGTCGCCGCGATCGTCGCGCGCGGCCAAGCCAGAGAAATCAGGCCGATCCTCTCGACCCCGAGCACGAAGGCGCCACGGCGCTCCCCAGTCGGATTGTTCATTGTATTCCCCGCACACCCATTCTCGTCATTCGACATGGTTCTCCCCGAGGACGGGACGTGGTCGCGACGAGGAGCGCTTCCATGGGGAGGAGAACGATCGAGCCCGAAATCCCGCCCTCGGGTTGCGGCTGCACCGCGATGCGCACACATCGAACGCGGCGGTCAGCACCTCGGTGACCGCACCGTCGGTCTCTCTGTTGCAGAATCCCTCATCGGCCGGGATCGACTGTGTCCGCCACGTGCCCCCCCCCCCCCCCCCCCCCCCCCCCCCCCCCCCCCCCCCCCCCCCCCCGCCCGCCCCCGGCCCCCCCCCCCCCCGCCCCCCCCGCCCCCCCTTCCCCCCCCCCCCCCCCCGTAGTCCCCTCCTGGCCCCGCCCCCCCGTGCCCCGGCCCACTGGGGTGCCACGCCGGGA